>CAZPWP010000052.1:0-10995 GCA_964590295.1 uncultured Victivallis sp. | reverse complement strand
GCTTAACAGAGCGTGAAAGAGGTGTGACGTATGGCAAAGACCGTCGAAGAGGCCAAAAAAATGGTGGCCGGACCCAGAATCGAACTGGGGACACGGGGATTTTCAGTCCCCTGCTCTACCAACTGAGCTATCCTGCCACCTGTGCCGAAGTTTTATACCCTCGACATTTTACTAATAGACATCAAAATTTCGGTTTTTCAAGTTCAAATAGGGGAAAAATGACGTTTTTTTACGATTTCTTCCGGACAATCACCGAGATCCCGTCCGGAATTACCGCAACTTTCGCCGCGGAACCGTGCCGCTCAAACGCCAGCCGGAGCGCCGCATCCAGATGCGGAACATACTCCATGTGCATCGAACGGATCATCTCGGGAACACAGTCGTGCGTCACCAGAATCACCCGGTTCCGCCGCAGGATCCGCGCCAGAATCTGAAATTCCCACTGGTCCGGCTTCGTCCGGTCGCGCGGCATCTTCAGCGTCTCCTCCCACACCGCCGCAGGGGAGGGGGCTTCCGCCATCGTCCGGAAAAAGGACTCCCCGCCGTGCCCGTCCGAACAGCTCGATACCATGATAATCGTCCCTCCCGGCCGGCAGGCCGCTTCCCCCGCCGTCATCCCCTTCACCGACTGGTAGATGTTCTGATCCAGCGGATAGCCGCCGTTGCTCGTGACCACGATATCCGCCTCCGGCACATCGATTCCGCAGTGCTGCGCCAGAAATTCGCAGCCGGTACGGTGCGCTTCCTCCTGATCCCCCGCGAAGGCGCGGACAATCCGCTTGTCGTGGTCGATCACCACATTCACGATGAATGCCAGATTCGCCCGTTTCGCGGCGAAGAGCATGTCGCGGTGAATCGGATTGCCGTCAAGGTTTCCGGTCCGGGCATACGGACTCCGGATGAATTCCGAACAATGGTTGGCCAGCACCGTCTCCCGAGCGGCGATGCCCGGCAGAACACTCTTGCGTCCGCCCGAGAAGCCCGCGAAGAAGTGCGGCTCGATGAATCCCTCTGCCACCAGAAGTTCCGTCTCCACCGCCAGCTTGTTGACGATCAGGTCGCCGCCGGAGGGGAGTTTCCCCAGATTTACCAGCGATGCCGCGTCTCCGGAGTCGTGGACCACGATCCGTTCCGAGGCGACGATCTCTTCGCCCAGCTTCTCCGCCAGTTCCGCCCGGGTGGTGGCGCGGTGAAAACCGGTCGCCACCAGGATCGTGATGTCGATATCAGGCGAGTTCCGGCGGAGGCGCTCCAGAATTTGCGGCATGATGATCCGGCTCGGCACCGGCCGGGTGTGGTCGCTGGTGATGACCACTGCGCTCTTTTTCCCTTTCGCAAGCTCTTCCAGCGCCGGAGAGCCGATGGGGTGATCGAGCGCTTCGCGGACGAGTCCGGCCTCATCGCCGGGGCTGTCCGGCAGCCGGGAACTGTAGACGCCGAGCAGATTGTATTCCGGAATTCGCGCTTCCATCGCCGTGCGGCCGTAAGGAATCCTGATCATTGAAACAACTCCTTTTCCTTTTTCCGTAGTACAGGGGAATATAGATTCCGCCGGAAGAAGTTGCAAATGAAAACCAGATTTTTTTCGAGGAAAACCCGCCGGGAAACGACAAAACCGGCAACGGCGATCCGTTGCCGGCGATTGCGGAAGGGGTGGTTACAGAACCTTCACCGCCAGTCCGAAGCCGTCTCCGTCCGCGACGGCCGCGGCACTGGTCACCGAATTGGTGAACTCGGCGAAGATGCCGCCGTTGACGATGTAGGCGGCGGCACATTCCGCGCAGACGCCGTCGAATCCGGTCGTGACCTGATGGAGGCCGGGGGTGTTCTTCTCGTAGGTGGAGAGGTAGCGCACCTCGCCGGGAACCAGCGGGAACTCCCGCACCAGCAGCGCATCCCGGCGGATGATTCCGAGGTAACCGACCGGCTTCCTGTTGCTGACGACGGCGACGATCCGGGGCGTGTCGAGGGAGTCCTTCTCATAATCCATCGCGAGCAGTCCGAGACTGATCGCGTCGCGGGGCGGAATCCCCATCGCGATCTTCTCGACGATGGGATCGGTCTGCGAACCGTTGGTGGCGACCGCCCACTCTCCGGCGAGACGGATGCAGTTGTAGCTGATGTAGGGATTTTTGCGCAGGTCAGCTTCAAAGCCCGCGCGGGGCAGGATGGCGACCTGATTGCCGATGAGGACCGCTTCCCGGTTGGGGAAGCTGCGGGAGGAGACACGGTACATGGCGGCGGCCTTGCCCGCCGGAGTCATGCCGATGGCGACGATTCTGCCGAGATACATGATGAGAAACCTCTGTTGGTTGTCGATTGCAGGTGACGGTTCTATAAGAGACCACCGCAAGCGGCTGAAATCAAATCCGGAACCGGAAAAATCGGCAAGATTCCGGAAAATTCCCGCCGGGAATCAGTTTTGCGGCCCGTCGCAGCGGAGGAGGAAGCGGAGCGCGTCACCCCAGCTGCGGAGAAACGCCCGCACTTCCCGGCGTGGCGTGGCGGCCAGCAGCCGGATCGCGTTGCAGGCCGAACGGCAGAGTTCGGGCGAATGGAGGTGGTACTTGGCGGCCGGACACTCCATTTCGTCCCGGAACAGTGCGTCGAACGGACCGTCGGCGGCGAGACTTGCCTTCGCCGAACTGCGGCGGACCGGAATTCCGTCGCGGCTGCGCCCGATCTGATTCTGAAACGAGGCGGAGAGCAGAAAATTGACCATCTGTTCGATCCGCCGGGTGTCGGTGCACTCGTTGCGCACGCAGAGGAGCTCCATACCGTGCACGTTGATCCGCTGTCCATCCGCGGGCAGCGGCAGCGGAACTGCCCCGAAGGCACGGCCGTCCTCTTCCGGGAAGAGCTGGCTGATCTCCTGCCGGGTCAGGATCAGCAGCGCTTCCGGCGGCGACCCGCTCCCGGCGTGACGGCGGTTCGGCGGGCCCAGAATTTCCAGCAGCCGGCAGTACTCTTCCACCGCCCGGATTGTGGCGGGAGAGTCAATCCGCACCGGATCCGCTTCGGCCGGATCGAGAAAACTTCCCCCGAACCGGCTGATAATCGCGAAGAAATCGAACAGTCGGTCCGGGTAGGGGAGCACCGCTTCCGCCGGCAGGCGGCGGCGGAGGCGCCGGATACATGCGAGGAACGCCTCCCAGTCCCACTCCGGCTGCGGTTCCGGGCAGTCGCACTCCGCGAAGAGCCGGCGGTTGAACACCACCACCCGCGGCGAAAAGCGGATGGGCAGCCCGCAGAGCTCCCCGTCGAACCGGTAGGGCGCGAACGGCTCCTCGTGGAACTGCGACGGATCGGGGAAACACTTGCGAAAATACGGCGCGAGATTGAGATAGTCGCGGTGATTCTGCAGCAGGTCGTGCGAAACGCGGAATTCAAATACCGCCCGTTCAAATCCGGTGACGATCCGCAGCCCGGGGAACCGGTTCCGCAGCGCCGTCACGAACTCCTGCCCCGTCCTGCTCCGATCGCGGGACGGGGAGAGAAAGAATTTGACTGTATCCGGCAGCAGCCGACGGCGCCAGTGTTCGCACACATAGGTGCCGCTGCGGGAGATGCTGACGAACACCCCCTGCTGCACGAGGCTCTCGATCACCGACTGCATATAGGTGAAACTGCATTGCGCCTCGGCGGCGAGCTGCCGCGCACCGGGCAGCTTGGCGCCGCTCGGCCACCGGCCGCTCTCCACGCGATCCAGCAGAAAGTTGCGCAGTGAAACGTTCTTTTCCTGTACGCGGACCAAAATCTTACTTCTTTGTGATTGTTATCTTTGAAAGGATAATGTAATCCGGCAACTGACGAAGTCAACAGGGAAATATCGTTTCACGCTTTGTTTTCTTCGCTCCGGATCGAGCAGGAGAGGAGATTAAGAAAATTTCTTATTTCCTCCTCCTCTCGCACCACCGGATGTACGGTTCCCATCCTGTTGGACTTCTTCCACTTCGCGTCCCGTAAGGACACCAAAGTCCTGTTGCTGCAGCCTTCCCGCTGCCGGGCGGCTTCGGGAGTTTCCCCCGGCAGTCGTACGCCATGCCGGGGCACATATAAAAACGGGCTGGGAACTCTCTCCCGGCCCGCGAGGCCTCCTGCCGGAATTCCGGCAGGAAGAAAGGAAGATTACTTCTGTTCCTGCACGTAATTCTGCGCCTTCGGCGGCACATAACCGTGGGTCGAACCCTGAACATAGACGATCTTCTTGGGCGACTTGATGTTGTTGTAGAGAATCGCCACGCCGGAGGGGGGACAGACGTAGTCGCCCAGTCCGGCCTGGACGATGAACACCGGGCACTTGATCCGTTTGGCATGGTTGATCGGGTCGAAGTAATCCAGCGCGCGGGTGTACTCCAGCCGCCATCCGGCCGTCAGCCGCCCCATCGTGATTCCCCCCAGATCGCAGCACCACGGTTTCGACGGCGTGGCATTGTTCACATCCGGGTCGAGCGCCGCCGCCCAGACGGTCTGAAGTCCGCCCTGACTGCCGCCGTTGGCACGGAGGTTCTTCCCGTCCCACTGCGGCAGCGTCTTAACGAACTGCAGCGAACGCATCACCCGCAGCGCCATGCCGTTGAAATAGGCGGTCTCGGGGTCGGAATTCTGCTTCTTGTCGAACGCGTAGCTCTTGCCGTTGGAACGGATTCCCTCGAAGAACTTCTTGTAGTAGGCGTCATCCTGACCGAGATCGTAGCCATGCGCATTGATGGTGAAGGAGATGCTGTTGCCGGGGCCGTCGCCGGGCGCCTGCTGCACCCGGGTGCCGTAACCCTGATAGTTGACGACCGCCGGAAGCGATTTCTCCTTCGCGTTGATCGGAATGGTCAGATATCCGGTCACCGGACGGGGCCCGGCGCAATCGACGCTGACCGCATAGACATCCGCATTTTTCCCGGTCTTGACCTTCTTCATCTCCGCCTTCACCGGCACCGCGTCGAGCTTCGCCTTCTGCTTCGTCCAGAACGCATCGAAATCCTCCGGCTCCGCCACTCCCTGCAGCTTGTCGATCTCGACGCCGGCGCCGCCGTCGAAGAAGATCGGCGAACTGTTGCCGCGCTTCGGATCCTTTTTCATCACGTTGCGGCCGTTGCCGTCGGTCAGCGTCGCGTAGATGCGGACGAATCCGGGCTTGTCGAGGCTGGTTTTGATGACAATCGGTTCGCCGGAGACCACTTTCTCCCTGCCGTTCGCCTTCCTGCCGTCATCGCCGGTGCGGCTCCAGTTGACGAAGTAGTCCGAAGTCGGCTTCTGGCCCTGCAAATCGACATGGAGAGTGAAAGTCATCTCCTCGCCGGGCGCGAAGAGCATTTTTTCTCCGCAGCTGCCGGTGAGCGAAACCTTCTGCGGGTCGAGCGGAACCACCTTCTTGAGAGTGAGATTGTCGAACTTGCCGACCACATAGATCTCGGCCGATTTGTACTTCGACCCCGCCTTCGAGAAGGTCCAGTCGGGATTCCCCTTCTCGTCGGGATTGTTGCCGATGCCGAGGTCGCATTGGCCCCCGGCATTGAAGCTGTTGAAGGCGAAAACCGTCTGCTTTTCCAGATAGTTGTGAACCTGAAGCGAACCGTAACTGCCGGTGTTCGCCACGGAATCGCCGAAGTCGAACTTGTTGGTGGCGCCCGGGATCTGTTTGGCGTTGCCGCCGCCGTAATTCAGCCCCCAGATCTCGATGTTGCCCTTTTCGAACCTGCCGGTTTTCACTCCCGCGGCATTGCTGGCCACTTCAAGATTGGTCACATACTGCTGGAACACCTTTGACTCGGGAGAAGGAACCCCGGCAAACGCCGGCACCTGCGTGAAGGCGTCCATCGATGCGAACACCCAGCTCTCCGCGCCGTCCTTCGCCGTGAGTTTGACCAGATAGCCGATCCGCTTGAGATCGCCGCTGAGCTCTTCGGTGCGATCCTGCTGATAGCCTTCGGCCCGCCAGCGGAGCGGATTGAATTTGGCGATCAGCTCATAGCCCTTCGCTTCGGGAACCAGCTTCTCCAGTTCCGGGACTTCCGCCTGTAAGCCGATGCTTCCCAGAAGCGCCGCAAACACCGCCACTCGAGTAATTTTCATAGCCTCTCCTTCCCTTGTTTTCTGTCGGCAGGACAGATGTTGTAAAATTCTCTGTCGGCAGGACAGATGTCATAAAATTATAATATCACGACAATCAAGATTTTGCAACTGCACAGAGAAAAAAACGGCCGACTTTCGGCAAATGGATGGATTTCCGAAACGGATTTCACGCAAAAAAACACGGATGCCGGCTGTAAAAAAAGTTCCGGGAAAAGGCAGCGCCCCCGTTCCAGCCGGATACGACGCTCCGTCCGGTTCCATCCGCGCCGAAAAAGCGGGGAATTATCCGGCGGAATGGTGCCCCAGCGCCTTGATCTGCCGGGGCGAAACCAGATATTTCTTCCGGAAGGCGCGGCGGAATCCGGCGAGATTGACGAACCCCGCCCGGTACGCCGCCGAGGTGATGTCGCTCTTCCCCTGAATCAGCTCCTGAAAAACCGTCTCGAGCCGCAGGTCGGTAAGATATGTCTGCGGCGTCACCCCCATGTGTTTGCGCATGGTGCGGCTGAGATGCTCCTGCGTCCGGCCGGAGAGTTCGATCAGCCGCTTCAAGCCGATGCGGCGGTTCTCCTCGCGGTGCATCGCCACGCAGGCGTCGACGAGCCACTTCGGCGCGCCGCTCTCCTCCACGCCCGACTGCTGCAGCAGCCCCCAGAGGAGCTGGGCAAACAGCATCCGCAGAAGCACATTCTGGAACCGATCGAACTTGCCGCGCCGGGCGAGCAGCATTTCACAGTCTCCGAAAATCATCTCCCGGCGCGCTCCGGCCGGAATCGTGCCGCGGAACAGAAGGTCTTCCGGCACAATCTCCAGCTCGGCGGCGAAGTGAAGGAACTCCTTCTGAAACTCTTCGCGTACGACATTGCAGTTGAAAATGCGGACGAATTCACACCCCGGCGCACAGCCGATGGCGTGCGCGTCCTCCGGCTGAAGCAGCTGCACCGTCCCCGCCGGAAGAATCGCGCTTCTTCCGTTCAGCGTCTGTTCCAGTTCCCCTTCCAGCACGACGAAGAATTCGCAGAACTCGTGATCGTGCAGCCGAAATCCCTCCCCGGCATGATAGTTCGAGGAGTGGTACAGATATTTCTTCTGTTGCAGATAGGGATTCAATTCCAGATGCAGCATGAACGTTTCTCCGGTTAAAATATCAATGTAGTATCTTTTTCCAAAAAAACAAATCGTTTTTGGAAACATCCATGATATTTTAAGAAAAGAACTTTTCCCAACTATGAAAGGATCCTCTCATGTCAAAAATCAACCTCGCCGGAGTCTGGAAACTCACCTGTGACAAGGAGGGATTCTCCCCGATTGAAGCGAACGTCCCCGGAGACAACGCCTCGGCGCTGCTGCGGGCGGGCCTCCTGCCCGATCCCAACGTCGGACTCAACGAACTCGAAGTGCAGTGGATCGGCCGATACGACTGGCGCTGGGAACGCAGCTTCACCGTCGACCGGGAGTTCCTGAACGCGGAACGCATCTGGCTCAATCTGGACTCGATCGACACCGCGGCGGAAATCTACCTCAACGGGCGGAAAATCGCCTCCAGCGAGGATATGTTCCTGCGGCTCCGCGTCGAGGTGAAACCGTTCCTGCTCGAAGGGGAAAACACCATCGCCGTCGCCGTCACCGCACCGCAGAAATATATCGACCGCGTCGCCGAAACCATTGCCTATCCCCCCAGAAGGGAGTCGCGCGACAACGCCATTTCCGGCCGGAACTATATCCGGAAAATTCAGTGTCAGGGCGGCTGGGACTGGGGGCTGGCGCTGGTCCTGAGCGGCATCTACGGCGAGGCGTGTCTGGAAAACTCCTCCGGCGCACGGCTCGAATATCTCCGGGTCAGCCAGGTTCACACCCCGAGCTGCTGCACGGTGACGGTGACGGTGGAGATCGACTCCCTCGCGGCCGGAACCGTGCCGGTCTGTTTCGAGTTCAACGGCGAAACCCGGTGCGTCGATGCAGCTCTCGCCGCCGGAAACAACGAGGTTTCCGCCGATTTCGAGGTGGAGAATCCGCGGCTCTGGTATCCGGCCGGCTACGGGGAGCAGCCGCTCTATCCGCTCACGGTGAAGGCGGACGGCATGACCCTGACCCGACGGATCGGCCTGCGTGACATGCGGACCGTCAGCGAGAAGGATGAATACGGCGTCTGCCTGAAGTTCCGGGTCAACGGCGTCGACGTCTTCGCCAAGGGAGCCGACTGGATCCCGCTGGATTCCCGCCCGGAAACCTACACCCGCGACCGCTACGACGCGCTGCTCTCCGACGCGGTCGAAGCCAACATGAACTGCCTGCGGGTCTGGGGCGGCGGCCTCTATGAGAACGAGGATTTCTACGACCTGTGCGATGAAAAAGGGATTCTCATCTGGCAGGATATGATGTTCGCCTGCGCGGTCTACCCGGACAACGACCGGTTCCTCGAGCTGATCCGCGCCGAAGTGATCCATCAGGTGAAGCGTCTGAGCAGCCACGCCTGCATCGCGCTCTGGTGCGGCGACAACGAATGCGCCCAGTTCGTGCCGCGCGAACATGAAAATGTGCGCAAGGTGGTCTGCTACGACCGGGTCAATCAGGCGATCCGGCACGCGGTTTTCGCGGCGGACCGGACGCGGCTCTTCTGGCCGACCTCCCCCTGCAACACGCAGGACGACTTCACCGACGACAACACCGATTCGCAGGGCGACATGCACTACTGGCAGGTGTGGCACGGCGGTCGGAGTATTGACGCCTACTACGGGATCACCCCGCGCTTCTGCTCGGAATTCGGCTATCAGGCCTTCCCCAGCCAGAACACGGTGGATTTCTACGCAGGTGAGAACGGCCGCAACGTCACCAGCCCGGTGATGGAGCTCCACCAGAAGAACAACGCCGGGAATTCGAAGATCGTCGAGATGTTCACCCGCTACTTCCGGCTGCCTTCCGGCTTCGAGGAGTTCATCTACCTGAGCCAGGTGCAGCAGGCGATGGCCATCCGGACCGGCGTGGAGTACTGGCGTACGCTCAAACCGGTCTGCATGGGGACCATCTACTGGCAGCTCAACGACAACTGGCCGGTCGCCTCGTGGTCCAGCCTCGACTATTTCGGCAACTGGAAGCAGCTGCACTACCACGCGAAACGGTTCTACGCCCCGGTGATCGGCACCATCGTTCCGCGGCAGGAGACGGTGGAATTCCGGGTGTCGAGCGATGTCGGGAGCGAACTTCGCGGCGCCATGAAGGTTTCGGTGATCCGCATCGCCGACGGCTGCCGCGTCAGGACGCTTTCGCTGCCGGTCGAACTGCCGCCGTACGAAGCGGCGCTGCTCAAGCAGCTTCCGGCGAAAGAGCTGATTGCGGATCCGGCGCAGGAGTTTCTCCTTTGGGAACTGGAAGTTTCCGGCGGCGGGAAAAAATACACCCATCGCGGCGACTGTTTCCTGACCGAATACAAGCACTGCGAACTGCCGAAGGCGCAGATCGCCCGGCGGATCTCCTGCGCGGCGGACGGAACGTTCCTGCTGGAGCTGGAGACGGACAAACCCGCCTTCTTCGTCTTTGCGGAGTTCCGGCGGATCAGGGCGGTATTCTCCGACAACAGCTTCGTCCTGCTGCCGGACGAGAAGTGCCGCCTCTCCTTCCGGACCGATGCGGAGCACTCCCTCGCGGAACTCGACCAGGCGCTGGTCGTCCGCGATCTGGGAAGCTCCTTCGAGTGTTGAGAACGAAAAAGCGCTCCCCGGATGAACCCCGGTTTCGTCCGGGGAGCGCAAAATCCGCGCTTTTTCACTGTTTTCGGAAAAACAGATTGAAAAATCCCCTGAAGAGAAGTATGTTATCAAAAATGAAACAGTTTCGGTTCAGGGAATTGCATGGCCGACATCAACACACTGGCCCGGAAATGCGGCGTGTCGAAAGCGACGGTTTCGCGGGTGTTCACCGGCCGGGCCCGGGTCAGTGACGAGATCCGGGAACGGGTGCTGACCGCGGCACGCGAACTCAACTACCGCCCGCAGCAGGTGATGGCGCGCGACGGGGTGGCCATCGTCATCAACGAGATGCCCAATCCCGCCCGGCGGACCAGCTTCACCGAGCGGCTGCTCAACAGCGCGGTCTTCGAGATCACCCGGCACAATCTGCTGTCGGAGATCATTCCGGCGGCCGACCTGCCCAAGCTCTGCAGCGGTTACACCAGGGTGGTATTGCTGCTGCTTTCCGAACAGGTCATCGAGAAGCATCTCGAACAGCTCCGCCTTCTCTCCATGCCGATTCTCACGGTCAACAAACAGTACCCGTTCAGTACCGCGGTCTGCACCGACCATGGCGAAGGGGTGCGGCTCGCGCTGGAGCATCTCTACGAGAACGGCCACCGTCGGATCGCCGTCACCGTCGACCAGTTCTTCAATCAGGCGGGGCGGGAGCGGCTCGACGCCTACCACGCCTTCCTGGCAAGGCGCCGGCTGCCGGAGCTGGAACCGGTGATGTACACCGACCTCGAACCGGAAGGCTCCAACCACAGGCTGCTTCAGCTGCTCAAGCAGCGGCCGACCGCGCTGATCGCCTGCGGCGAAGGGGTGGCGCTGCCGGTTCTGCACGAACTCCGCCGCCTCGGCGTGCGGATTCCGGAGGAGCTGTCACTGATCACCTCGGAACTCTCCGGAATCTCCGGCTGGATGACGCCGGAACTGACCACCATCGACCAGGAGCTCGACCTTCTGGCGGCGGCCACCGTGGCGGAGCTGGTCAAACTGCTCCGCCATCCGGAGGCGCCGCGGAGTGTCCGCCGGCTGCACACCCGGCTGATCGCCCGGAACAGTGTCAAGCGCCTCCCCTGACTTCCGGCCGGCCCCGGATTCCTCCTGGATTTTTTCCATTTGCTCATGTCCCGGATTTTGTGCCTCTTCGACGGTCTTTGCCATACGTCACACCTCTTTCACGCTCTGTTAAGCG
>CAZPWP010000051.1:0-11075 GCA_964590295.1 uncultured Victivallis sp. | reverse complement strand
CTTCCGGGCGCTCCGGCCGGGGACCTCGGTGGTGCTGGTCGGAGACGCCGATCAGCTCCCTTCGGTGGGGGCGGGCACGGTGCTGGCGAGTTTCCTCTCTTCCGGCTGGTTCCGGGTGACCGCGCTCACGCAGATCTTCCGGCAGGCGGAGAACAGCCGGATCATCGTCAACGCCCACCGGGTCAACTGCGGGCAGCTGCCGGAGAACCTCCCGCTGCGCCCCGGCGAACTCACCGATTTCTACTGGATTGAGCAGGATGACCCCGACCGCGCCGTCGAGCTGATCGAAAAGATGGTGGTCGAACGGATTCCCGCCCGGTTCAGACTTGATCCGGTCAACGACGTGCAGATCCTGACGCCGATGAACCGGGGCAGCTGCGGCACGGTCGCGCTCAACGCCCGGATGCAGGCGCTGCTCAACGGCGGCGACCGGCCGCAGTTCAAGCTGGGCGAACGGATCTACCGTACCGGCGACAAGATCATGCAGATTTCCAACAACTACGAGAAGAACGTCTTCAACGGCGACTTCGGCCGCCTCGGCAGGATCCATTTCAAGGAGAAGAAATTCCTGGTCCTCTTCGACGACGGCCGCGTGGTCGAGTACCGCTTCGAGGAGGCGGAGCAGCTCTCGCCGGCCTACGCGGTGACGGTCCACAAGTCGCAGGGGAGCGAGTTCCCCGCGGTGGTGCTCCCCTTCCTCACCCAGCACTACATGATGCTCCAACGGAATCTGCTCTACACCGCCATGACCCGGGCGAAGCGGCTGCTGGTGCTGATCGGCAGCGTCCGCGCCGTCCGCATGGCGGTCGAAAACGCCCGGCTTGAACCGCGCTTTTCGCTGCTCTCCAACCGGCTGACCGAGCTGCGCCAACGTTGCGAGGAGGCGTTCCGCAGCGCGCCATGAACGGGATTTCTCCTGTGCGCGGGGTTGACAATTCCCCCGGTTGTAACAACATCCGC
The DNA here is from genome assembly GCA_964590295.1 of uncultured Victivallis sp. Lineage (GTDB taxonomy): Bacteria > Verrucomicrobiota > Lentisphaeria > Victivallales > Victivallaceae > Victivallis. The sequence continues at coordinate 10,115 of CAZPWP010000051.1, read as the reverse complement.
GAAATGAGAACCGTATGGAACCGAATTGGGATTTTGTCTTTCACCGACGCCATCCGCACTACTTCCGCAACCTGGAGTGGCAGCGCAGCGCGGCGGCCTACGCCGGGGGCGAGGCCTGCCTGCGGCAGGCGTTGATCCGGCACGTCTCGGAGGTTGAACTCGAATTCGCCGAACGGCTGCGCCGCGCCTACTACTTCAACGATCCGCGCAAGCCGGCGCGGCTGATCACACAGTTCGTCTTCTCGGTTGAGCCGACCCGTGAAGGGGCCGATCCGGAGCTGGTCGAGGATTTTCCCCGCAGCGGCCTGCGGACCGGCGAGGTGATGCGCCAGTTCTCCACACTGCTCAACGTCTTCGGCGGCGCGGCGGCGGAGAAGTTCAGCCACGTGCTCGCCCGTTCCGCCGCGATCCGGGAGACCCCGGAGGAGCGCGACATCAGCCGCTACATCTCCTCCTCCGGCGCCGACACCGGCCGGATCCGCGAGGAGAATGACGCGCTCAAGCGTGAGCTCTCCGACACCGTCGGCATGGCGCTGGTCACCCCCTGCCGGGAGGCACAGACCGCCGAATCCAGGGCGTGAGACTATCACCAGGTCAAACAGTTTCTCGCCTGCCGCGCCGATATGCTCGAACAGGCGGAGCTGTGCTGCAGGAAGCTGATGGCGAAGTTCGACCCCGCCATCCGGATTCCGTCGGGCCTCTACAACCAGGAGTTCGCGGTCGCCGACCTCAAAAGTTCGATCGAGTCGCTGCCGGAACTGCGGGAGTTCTCCGGCGGCGACTCCTACCGGCGCGAAGTTGAGAAGAGCGCGCCCTTCCTGCTCGAAAAGATCCGCAGGATCGATCGGGAACGGCGCTTCGATCTCGGGAAGGTGCGGGTGTTCCGCAATCTCGACGGCCGGGTGGTCGCCTGCCGCTGCACGCCCGCGGCGGGGGGCGGATGAACCTCTTTCCCTCCTCCCTCTCGAAAAAAAAGCGGAAAAACAACTAGAAATTCGTTTGAATGAGGTTGCATTTCCCTTTTAATAAGGTTATTTTAAATAAAGTTTCAGTTGGGAGGAATGAAGCTCATGTTTTGCAAGTATTGGTATCCGAATATGATTCGGCAGCATATCTTGTCGCGGTATGGTGTGGAACCGTTGAATTCCCACTATTACGCCACAACCTATCCGAGTGTCTATGCTGCCGCGGACCGCATCTTCGGCTCATGGGAAGCGGCCATCACGATGTGCGGTCTTGATTACAGCCAAATCCGCAAGTACAAACGGTGGAGCAACACCGCGGTGGTCGACGAGATCCGCAGACTCCACGAGGAGGGGCAGCCGATTTCGTCGCAGTCGGTGCAGGTCAACCATAAGAGTCTCTACATGGCGGCGGTCAAGCGGTTCCGGGGCTGGAAGCGCGCGGTCGAGGCGGCCGGGATCGACTACCGGCAGATCCGTCTCCGCCGGAGTCTGAATAAGACCGAACTCCGGCAGCAGATCCTCGAGCTCTACCGGAAGAAGGTGGATCTTTCGTACACCAACATGCGCAACAACTACCAGTACCTGCTCGCCTCCGGGAGCAAGAAGCTCGGCGACGGGAGCTGGGCGCGCGCCCGCCTTCGCTGCGGAATCAAGGTCAACTACCGGATCGAGAACCGCGGGCTTTCCAAGCGCAACGCGGAGAATCTGCAGCAGGAGCTGCCGCTGGACTGAGCCGGGCCGCCGGTTCTCTCTGCCGCCGTCTCTTTTCCGGACGGCGGTTTTTTGTGCGGCCGGAAGGCGGGAGGGAAAAATTCCCTCCGGAACGCGAAAAAAGTCCACTCCCGCGCTTGAAAAATGGCGGAACAGATGTAATTTACCATGATACAACAGCTTCCGACCGTTCCGATATGCGGTGGATCCGGGCGGCGCCGGAAGCGTAATGCCGAAGTTTCCATCATCCTCCGCCCGGGAGTGTGCGGGAGGAGGACAAAACGGAGTTGAAAATGGAGCGAAAAAGCCTCAAACAGGCGCCGATCTACATGCGCGACGCCTACAATCACGCCATCAAACAGGCCCCCTCCGATCTGGACGGTGCCATTCAGACCCTTGTCAAAGTGGTCCGCGAGTACCCCGAAGTGGCGGCGACCCGCGAGAAGCTGCGGGAGTTTGAGCTGGCGAAAACCCGCGGGATGAATCCGCTTGTGCGCGCCTTCTGGATAATGCTTTCTCCGATTCCATTTCTGATCATCAAGATCAAGGCGTTCCGCGACCCCTATGGGGCGCTCTCCCTCTGCGAAGGACCGCTTTCGCACTGCGTTGACAACCCGCTGATTCTGCTCGCGATGGCGGACGCCGGAGAGGATTGCGATGCGATGTTCATCTCAGCGGAAGCGCTCGAAATCTTCCATGAATTCCATCCCGGCAATGAAGGGGTGGCGCGCCGGATGGCGGAGGCGTTTCAGCGTGACGGCCGCGCCCGCGAGGCGTTGAAGGTGCTCCAGGAGATCTCCAAACGCCATCCCGCCGATCTCTCCATGCAGGCGGAGCTGCGCAGTGCCATCGCACTGGCCAGTATCGAACGCGGCAAGTGGGAGGAGGAGGGGACCACCCAGACCAAGGCCGCCGACGCCAAGGCCGCCGTGACTCAGCAGCTGATGGATGGGTCGATCCACGATGTGGATCAGGCGAAGATGCTGATCGAGAAGTTCACCGAGGACCTCAAAGACAACGATTCGGTGGATATCCGGCGCAAGCTGGCCGACGCCTACATGGTGGCCGAGGACTTCGAGGCGGCGCAGCGCGAACTCAAAATTGTGGCGAAGAAACTCGGCGCCCTCGACCCGGCGCTCGACAAGAGCATCGAAAAAGCCTACATCGCCCAGATCAACCATGCGATCCGGGAACTCAAAAACAATCCGACCGCTTACGATCAGCCTGATGTCCAGATCGCCCAGCTCGAGAAACAGCGCGAGGACTACCGGCTCGAACGCGCGATCGTCCGGGTGGATACCTATCCGAACGATACCCAGCTGCAGTACGACCTCGGAGAAATCTACCTCGGTATCAACGAGTTCGAAAAGGCGATCCCGCACTACACCGAAGCGCTTCACAGCCCGCAGAAAAAGACTGCCTGCCATGTCCGGCTCGGCAGCTGTCTGGTCGGCGCAGGGCGGCCGGACGAGGCGGTGGCCGAATTCGAACTGGCTCTGCAGGAGCTCCATACGATGAAGGACAAGCTGCGGCAGGATGCGATCTACGGCCTCGGCCTCGCCTATGAGGCGAAGGGGGAGAAGGAGAAGGCGCTGGAGTGCTTCCGCGAAGTCTACCAGGTGCGCCCGAAATACCGCGATGTCGCCCGGCGGGTGGAGGCGGCGCAGAAACCGGAACAGCCCGCGGAGGCTGCCGCGGTGCAGCCGACGGCGGAAAAATGAAAATAAATCCCGTATTCCGATTGAATTTTACGGAATTGCGGGCTAAATTCTCATAGACAGATTTTTTGCGATTCAATGCCGAGAAAGGGTTTATCATGGCTGACCAGGAACCGAAAACCGACAATCCCGGAATCAACGAGGACGATACCAGGACACGGAAAACCGTCCGCCTGAAATCTTCCGCTGTAACGCCGACTTCGATCAAGCTGCCCGCTGCGGCGCCGATTGCGGATCCGCTGACCGGTCGCGACACCGACACCGGCAATCTGGATGTCCTCGCCGACACGCAGACCCGCCGCACGGTGAGACTCAAGCCGCTCGCGCCTCAGAAGGCGGCGAACACGCCGATCAAACTGCAGGGTGCCGGCGTCACCACCACGACCACGGTGAATCCGGTCGCGCCGGATGGCCAGAATACCCAGACCCGCAAGACGGTGATGCTCAAGCCCGCCACTCCGACCGGAATCAACCTCGACGACTCCAACACCCAGACCCGCAAGACGGTGGTGTTGCGCCCCTCGGTGGCGACGCCCGCCAGTGTGAACGTCACGCCGAAGGCGCCGGCTCCGGCTCCGGCAGCGAAGGCCGAGGACACCTCCACCCGCAAGACGGTTTCGCTGCGGCCTTCGATGGCGACTCCGGCCGGGTTGAAGATCACTCCCGCTGCTCCCGTGACCCCGGCGGCCCCCGCCGCCACCGCTGCGCCCGCGGAAGAGGATGATACCAGGACCCGCAAGACGGTGACGCTGAAACCTTCCGCAGTGACTCCGGCCGGATTAAAGATTGGGCAGGAGGATGCGGAGGATGCGACGATCCGCATCCAGCGTCCGCCGCGCAAGACGCCTGCTCCGACTCCTGCGGCTCCTGCCGCCCCCGCTCCGGTATCGCAGAAGCAGACGGTGAAACTCGACTCTTCGGCACTGGTGCCGGAGGAGAGCGGTGCTCCTCGCCGGACGGTGGAACTTTCGGCCGAGGCACCGGTGCCGGAAAATGAGGTTCAGAAGACGATGAAGCCGGATACCTCCGACCTGGTCGACGAGAAAGCAACGGTGAAACTTTCCCGTCCGAAGGCGCCGGTTCCGCCGATTCCACCGTCGAAACAGACCGGCGAAGTTGAGGTCAATGAGCCGGAACAGGCTCCGGAAGCCGAGGCGCAGCCGGAAGGGGAGAAAGCTCCCGCTGCGGAGGAGGCTGTCGTTGAGCAGCCGAAGAAGAAGAAAGCGCCGCGCCCGGAGGTACCCGGCGCCCGGCGGCCCAGCGTCGCCTATCTGGTGATGGCGGCGATCACGCTGATCCTGATGATCGGAACCGCGGCGCTGACGACGGTGCAGTACCTCAATCTCTGTCAGAATCAGAGCATTGAGCTGCCCGTTCTCGGCAAATAGAAAGATCATCGGCGCGCAGCATTCCGCGACGGGAGTGCTGCGCGTCTTTTTTTATTCCGGCGGATTGAAATCCGCCGGTTCCGCCGCTATATTACCAGTCCGAATTCATCAAACAACAGAGATGGGAAAAAGAGATCATGCCGTTTGACCGTGGATCCTTTGCTTTTACGATGTTCGATGTCCCGGGGGAACTTCCGGAAAACTTTCTGGACCTCTTCGCCGCGAAGAAAGCCGGTTCGCTCGATTCGGTGACCCAGGAGCCTCAGATCGGCTGGGTCACCGGCCACCACCTGCTCGACACCGCGATCGACGAGGCGTCGGCGCAGATGGGCGGCAGCTATTTTCTGACGCTCCGGCAGGCGGTCCGGAAGATGCCCGCTTCGCTGCTCAACGCGGTCTGCAAGCGCGAGGAGCAGGCCTACATGCGCGCCAACAATCTTGAATATGTTTCCGGAAAGGTTAAAAAACAGATTCGGGAGGAGGCGATCGAGAAGTTTATTCTGAAGATGCCGCCGGCGCTTTCCGGGATCCCGATGGTCTATGAACCGCACGAGAAGCTGCTCTACGTCGGCGCCTCCAGCCGGACGCAGCTCGACCTCTTCATCGAGCAGTTTTACCAGACCACCAAGGTCGAACCGATTCAGCTGACGCCGGGTGTGCTGCTGGAGCGGCTCTTTCAGTCGACGGCGGCGAGTTTCCCGGTTCTGACCATCGGCGGACGTCCTGATCCCGAACCGGTGACCGGGCGCGACTTCCTGATGTGGCTCTGGTTCTACAGCGAAACCGTCGGCAAGCTGGAGCATCCGCAGTACGGCGAGTTCGATCTGATGATCGAGGCGCCGCTGGTCTTCGTCGGCGAGAGCGAGGCGCAGGGGTCGGGCGAGACTTCGATCAAGAAGGGGGACAGTCCGCTGCGGAGCGCCGAGGCGAAGGCCTCGATCGCCGTCGGCAAGAAGCTCAAAAAGGCCAAACTGACGCTGACCCGCGCCAACCAGATTTGGAGCGGCACCTTCGACGCCGACCAGTTCGCATTCAGCTCCTTCAAGCTCCCTGAAGGGGATGCTCTGACCAACGACGATGAGATCTTTGCGGAACGGGTGCTGAACCTGTCGATTTTCCGCGAGGCGATCAGCAGCTATTTCCGGAAGTTCGCCGACGTGATGCTCGGCATGGATTTCCCGCAGTTTGAGAAGGAGATTCGCGAGTGGGCGCAGCAGCGGGATGCCATCTGAACGGCTGCGGCGGCAGTCATCCCGAGGATCGGGAGGTCCGGTTTCTCACCGGCGTCTACGAACTGTTCCCGGAGGAGATTCTGACGCGGCGTCCGGTGGTGGAACTCGACCTCGGCTGCGGGGTCGGCAGTTTCACCGCTGAACTGGCGAAACGGTACCCGGAACGGACCATTCTTGCCGCCGACGTGATGATCGGGCGGCTGCGCAAGCTGGTCCGGCGAATGCACCGGATGAAGCTGGAGAACCTGACGCTGCTCCGCTCAGAGGCGCGCTTTCTGCTCGGGCTCTCACTGCCGGACGGGGCGCTCGACCGGATCCATCTGCTCTGCCCCGACCCGTGGCCGAAGGGACGCCATCGCGGACATCGGCTGCTGGCGAGCGACTTTACCGCTCAGCTGCACCGGGTGCTCAAGCCGGAGGGAATCTTCCACTTTTCCAGCGATGACGATGCCTACTGCGACGCCGTGCGTCGGGTGATCGCCGCGTCACAGCTCTTCGAGGAGGCGCCGGAGGCGATCGCCGATGTCGCCGATGTCCACAGCGATTTCGAAGTGCGCTGGCTGGAGGAGGGGAAGATGGTTCCCCACGCCGCGTGGAAACGGATCCCCGCGCCGCCGCACACCATCGGGCATTGAGGATTTTTTCGAAATACTGTAAAAAACGGGGGGACCGGAACTGTTTCCGATCTCCCGTTTTTTTTGAATTCAGAGCGTCTGCGTCAGCGGCAGGCCTGGCAGGCGGTGATGATGATCTGCCCGAAGATGTCGTCGGCGTTGCAGCCGCGGGACAGGTCGTTGAGCGGCTTGGCCAGCCCCTGCAGGATCGGGCCGTAGGCGTCAGCATGGGCCAGACGCTGGACGAGCTTGTAGCCGATGTTTCCGGCGTTGAGGTCCGGGAAGATCAGGATGTTGGCGGCACCGCCCAGCGGGCTGCCCGGCGCTTTCGCCGCCGCGACCGATGGAACCAGCGCGGCATCCGCCTGCAGTTCGCCGTCGCAGAGGATATCCAGTTTCTCCGCTTCGACCTTCGCCTTCATCAGCGCGGCAGCCTCCTTGACCTTGTCGAGGATCTCGTGCTCGGCGCTGTTGCGGGTCGAGAAGGAGAGGAAGGCGATCTTCGGCGTGCCGCCGAGCAGCGAACGGTAGGTTGCCGCCGTCGCCAGCGCGATGTCGACCAGCTGGTTGGCATCCGGATTCGGATTGACGCCGCAGTCGGCGAAGAGCAGGACGTTGTCTCCGGCGGGCGCGGGGGTCTTGAGGTCCATGACGAAGGTGCTGCTGGCGATCTTCATCCCCGGCGCGGTGCCGATGCAGTGGAAGGCGGCGCGGAGCATGTCGGCGGTGGAGGCGATGCTTCCGGCGACCAGGCCGTCAGCCATGCCGCGGCGGCACATCATCGCGCCGAAGTAGATCCGGCTCTTCATGGTCTGGGCGGCCTTCTCCGGCGTCATCCCCTTGGCCTTGCGCATTTCGGTGAACTCCTCGACGAACTCCTGCATCAGCGGGCTGGCGAGGTAGTCGAGCGTTTCGAACTTGCGTTCCGCAACGCCGGCCTTGGCGCAGGCGTCGGAAATTTCAGCTTCGGTACCGAGCACGATGATCCGGGAGACCACCTGTTCGGCGACCGCCTTTGCGGCGGCGGCGACGACGCGGGGATCCTGCCCCTCCGGCAGAACGATCACTTTGGCGCCTTTGCGGCTGCGTTCCTTGAGCGTGTTCAGAACAGACATTTTTCCCATCCTTTCCAAATTTGAAGCGGCCCCCGCAAAGGGGCCGCCGGTGATCTGATTACTTCTTCAGCCCGAGCGTATCGACCGTGCTCATCGCGATCATCAGCTCCTCGTTGGTGGGCATGACGACCGCCTTGAATCTGCTGTCGTCGGTGGAGATGATCCCCTCGGTGCCGAAACAGGCCTCGTTGCGATTGTCATCCAGCTCGATGCCGAGTGCGGTCGTGCCGCTCATGAACCGCTTGCGCATCGGCACGGAGTACTCGCCGACGCCGCCGGTGAAGACGACCGCGTCCGCACCGCCGAGCAGCACGTAGTAGGAGCCGATGTACTTGATGACCCGGCGGGCGAACATTTTGAGCGCCAGCTCCGCCCGTTCGTTGCCCGCGGCGGCGGCGTTGATGTTGTCGCGCATGTCGCCGGAACCGATGCCGCCGATCCCGTAGAGGCCGGACTTCTTGTTGAGGACCGTGTCGACCTCCTTGGTGGTGAGGCCGAGGTCGATCAGCCGGATCACCGCCGCCGGATCAAGGTCGCCGGAACGGGTTCCCATCATCAGTCCTTCGAGCGGGGTGAGACCCATCGAGGTGTCGATCAGCTTGCCGTTCTTGATCGCGGCCATGCTGCAGCCGTTGCCGAGGTGGCAGGTGATCAGCGTTACCTCCTCCGGCTTCTTGCCGAGGAAGCGGGCGGTGGCCAGCATCACGTAGTGGTGGCTGGTGCCGTGATAGCCGTACTTGCGGATGCCGTACTTCTGGTAGAACTCGTAGGGAATCGCGTAGAGGTAGGCCTCCGGCGGCATGGTCTGGTGGAACTGAGTGTCGAACACCGCCACGTTGGGCACGCCGGGCATGGCCGCCTCGCACGCTTCGATTCCGGCGAGGTTGGCAGGATTGTGGAGCGGTCCGAGCGGGAAGTATTCCCGGATGATCGCCTTGACCTCGTCGTCGACCTTGACCGGACGGGTGATCTTCTCGCCGCCGAGCAGGACCCGGTGGCCGATGGCGGAGATTTCGCTGAGGCTCTTGATGACGCCGTTGCGGGGATCGACCAGCTTGGCGCAGATCTCACGGAGCGCTTCGGCATGGTCTTTCACCGGAATGACACCTTCGAACTTGAAGCCGTCGACCCGCTTGTAGATCATGTTCGGCTTGTCGGTGCCGAGCCGTTCGAACTGCCCCTTGGCCAGGACCGAATCGTCCGCCATCGAGAACAGCGTGAACTTCATTGAACTGCTGCCGGCATTGATGACCAGGATCTTCATTTGAAAACTCTTCCTCTCTGCTGTGTGAATGATGAATGTGTCAATTCTTGCGGAATACGATGCGCCCCTTAGTCAAGTCGTAGGGGGACATCTCCAGCGTTACCGAGTCGCCGGGGAGAATGCGGATGAAGTTCATGCGCATTTTGCCCGAGATGTGTGCGTTTACCGTGTGTCCGGTCTGGATTTCCACCTTGAACATCGTGTTCGGAAGCAGCTCCTTGACTACTCCCTCGATTCTGATTACATCGTCTTTGGCCACGTTAAAATCTCCGGTTCGTTTTCTGTTATCAATATCTGATGCTCGAAATGGGCGGACCAGGAGCCGTCCGCGGTCCTGACCGTCCAGTGGTCCTGAGAATCGGTGTTCACCCGCGCGGTGCCGAGGTTGAGCATAGGCTCGATGCAGATGACCATGCCGGGCACAAGCTGCGCGCCGCGGCCGAAGCCGGTGAAATTCGGCACTTCCGGCGGTTCGTGGAGCCGGGTGCCGCAGCCGTGGCCGACGTATTCCCGGACCACGCCGAGATGGTATTTCTTCGCGGTCAGCTCGACCGCGTGGCTGATGTGGGAGATGTAGTGGCCGCGTTTCGCCTGGGCGATGCCGTCCATCAGTGCCTGCCGGGTGCCTTTGAGCAGCCGGGCGATCTCCCCGTCGGGTTCGCCGAATCCGAAGGTGAGGGCGGTGTCGCCGATGCCGCCTTCGAATTCGACCCCCACGTCGATACTCACGATGTCGGTGGGCTGCAGAATCCGATCGGGACGGGCGATGCCGTGCACCACCTCGTCGTTGACCGAGATGCAGATGTTGCCGGGATAGCCTCGATAGCCGAGAAACGCGCTTTTGCCGCCGGTCCCGCGGATGAGTTCCCCCGCGAGCTGGTCGAGATCAAAAGTAGTCATTCCGGGTTTCGCCAGTCTGGCGACGGAGTCGCGAACCTGCGCGGTGAGCTGTGCCGCATGACGGATCCGGGCGATCTCATCCGCCGTATGAATGACCTGATTGCGCGACATGATTTACGCGAGCTCCTTTTCGAGCGTCGCCATGATCTTCTCCTTGTCGGTTTCGGTGATGGTGAGCAGAAGGCCGAGCTTGTCGTAGTAGTCGATC
>CAZPWP010000050.1:0-11095 GCA_964590295.1 uncultured Victivallis sp. | reverse complement strand
CCGACACTTTCGCGTCATGCCTTCGTGGACATGCCGATGACCTTGAACTGCGACGGGTTCACCACTGCGAGCCGTCCCAGATGAGCTTTCAGCGAGCTGCAAAACATGAACGTGTTGCCGGTCGCCTCCACCGCCATCGCCGTATTTGGACCGAGCATTGCGGCAAAGTCCTTTCGTTCGGTAATCCCACACTTGCCGATTTTCCGTTCTTCCCCATTTATCCGGATACAATAAGTGAAGTTGTTCCGGTGCAAATCCACTCCAACAAAACTTGTCATCCTTCTCTGCCTCCATTCGTTTTTCACGAATCGAAGCGGAACTGCTGTCACGGCCTCACCATCCTCCCATACAGAGCAGTCGATTTCTCATCGCTCTCTACGGTGGCGCTCTGGTTTACAGATCTGACTAATCTCCTGTTCGAGGTCGTCACCGTTTCTGACGCGCCTCATTACAACATTCCGTCTGCAACCTGTCTGCTTCCAAACGTGTAGGTTAATCACCATAAATTACACACAGAAAGCTGATTCCGCAAACGTCAGTGATTGATCATACCATCTCCTCTCCGGTCAAACTCCTTCAGCAGTACCGCGCAGCAGCAGTCGAACTTCTCGACCAGCTCCGGCGGGCACTCCTTGAACAGCTCCAGCAGCCGCTCCCGGAACAGCCGATCGATCTCGTGCATCGCCCGACGCATCTCCGGCTCCATCGTCAGCACCACGCTGCGACGATCGGTCTCGCTCTGGCTCCGGATCACCATGCCGCGCCGAACCAGTTTGTCAATCGCCGCCGACGCCGCCGGCGCCGAAAGTCCAGTGTGATTCATGAACGCCTGCAGTGAACAGGGTTCGCACAGCATCACCGCAAAGAGATGAATCCGCAGACGCGGGGTCAACAGCGCGATCGGATCGCTCTTCCCGCACTGCTCCCAGTAGCTCTTTACACAGGACCGGCGGAAGTGATCCACCCGCCGGAACAGTTCAAAAAAGTGCGTCATCACATCAATTCCATTTTAAAACAATTCCATTTTGAAATTATTAATATACCTCTTCCATCTGCGGATATCAAGTTTAATTCGCGGGAAACTTTCACTTTTTTCTTCCGCTTCCAACTTGAAAAAACAGGAAAATCATGATATAGTTAGCTTTATAATTATAAGCAAGCAAACTATTTTTCAGCAGGTGGAAACACGGTGAAACTTCCGTTCAATCTATTGATTCTCAAAGTATTCCACGCGCAGAAGAACCGGGTCCGCCCGGAGATGACACTGATTGGACTGTCGCCGGGGCAGCCGAAACTGCTGACCTTTCTGGCGCTGAACGGAGATTGCCTGCAGAAAGATCTCGCAGCCGCCTGTGACATCGAGGCGGCGACTATCTCCAAACTGCTGAACAATCTGGAGGAAAACGGGCTGATCCGCCGGGACACCCACTCCCTCGACCGCCGGGCGACCCGAATCGTGCTGACCGAGGCGGGCCGCTGGCTCTATGAGACGGAGATCCGTCCGCGGATCGGCGCGATCAACCGGTGCTCGCTCGACGGCTTCACGCCGGAGGAAGCGGAACTCTTCCAGAACTTCCTCAAGCGGATGTACCGAAACCTCACCGGAATGACACTGGAGTAGAAGGAAAACAGATTCATGAAGCGTTCCGATGCTGAAATAAGACAGTTCCGCCGGATGACCGAAGCACCGGTGCCGGGGCTGGTCGTCTCGCTTTCCGTTCCGACTATCTTCACCATGCTGATCACCGCCTTCTACAACATGGCGGACACCTTCTTCGTCGCCCGGCTGGGCACCAGCGCCGCCGGCGCGGTGGGAATCGTCTTCGCCATCATGGCGTTCATTCAGGCGATCGGCTTCACCGTCGGCATCGGCTGCGGCAGCATGGTCTCCCGCGCTCTCGGGCGGCAGGACCGCGACACCGCCGACCGGGCGCTCTCCAGCGCGTTCGCTCTGGCGCTGCTGCTCGGAATCCTGCTCTCCGCCGCCGGACTTCTCTTCAGTCGCCCGCTGCTCAAGCTGCTCGGGGCGACGCCGACCATCCTCCCCTACGCCAGAGATTACGCCCGCTACATCTTCCTCGGCACCGCGGTGCTCTGCTGTTCGATCGTGCTGAACAACGCCCTGCGCGCCGAAGGGAAAGCGATCTTCTCCACCGTCGGACTGGGCTTCGGCGGCGTGCTGAACATCGCGCTTGATCCGCTCTTCATCTTCACGTTCGACCTCGGCATCGCCGGCGCAGCGATCGCCACCCTGATCAGCCAGTGCGTCAGCCTCCTCATCCTGCTCGGCTTCTTTCTCGCCCGGCGGAGTATTACCCGGCTGAGTATCCGCTCCATCTCGCGCGACCGCACCCTCTACGCCGAAATTCTGAAGATCGGCTCCTCCTCCTTCTGCCGCCAGGGGCTGGCCGGAGTCTCCACCGTGGCGCTGAACGTCAGCGCCGGCGCCTACGGCGATGCGGCGGTTGCGGCGATGTCGATCGTCGGCAGAATCTTCCACTTCCTCCTCTCTGCGCTGATCGGCTTCGGCCAGGGATTCCAGCCGGTGGCTGGATACAACTACGGCGCGCGGAAGTTCGAGCGGGTACGGGAGGCGTTCTTCTTCGCGGTAAAGAACAGCACGATCTTCCTCACCTGCTTCGGCGTGTTCGGCTTCTGCTTTGCACCGGAGGTCATCTCGATCTTCCAGCCCGACGATCCGCAGCTCATTGAAATCGGTTCGACGGCGTTCCGCGCCCAGTGTCTGGCGCTGCCGCTGCAATCGACGATCGTGCTCTCGAACATGCTCTTCCAGTCGGTCGGCAAGGCGTTTCAGGCGCTGTTCATCTCCGCCACCCGGCAGGGAATCTACTTCCTGCCGCTGATCCTCATTCTGCCCCGGTTCTTCGGGCTCGCGGGCGTGGAGTTCACCCAGACCTGCTCCGACCTCCTCGCTTTCACCAGCTGCATCCCCTTCCTCTGGTACTTCTTCCACGCCCTTCCCCTCCAGAAAAAAGCGGCCGTCTGCCATTGACAACACCGGAATGCGGAACTATATTATACCATCTTCGTGATATAACGTTTGTCCAAAGGAGGAGCGATGGAGCGGAAACGGGCGACACTGAAGGATGTGGCGCAGCTGGCGGGAGTCTCTTTTCCTCTGGTTTCCAAATATGTGAATCAGGATCCGCGCGGCAGGATGTCGCAGGAGACGCGCAGGCGGATCGCCGACGCCATCCGCCTTCTCGGCTATCGCCCCTCTTCGGCGGCGCGCGCGCTGCGCGGCGGACGGACCGGTATGATCGGGCTGGTGGTCAGCAACTTCACCAATCCTTATTTCGCCCACTTCGCCGACGCCGCACTGCATGAGGCGTCGCGGCACGGCTGCCAGCTGCTGATCTCGCTCTGCCGCCACGGGCAGGAGGAGGAGCTCCACGCGCTCGAAGAACTGCTCTCCCGGCAGGTGGATGCGATTCTCTGCTACGAGAACCTCTCCGAAATCCTAGAGCAAAATCCTCCCGCCGGACTGCGCAGCGACATGCTGCTGATGATGGAGCAGCATTCCGAACAGTACGCGACCGCCTCCATCGATCTCGCCGAAAGCATCGCCGAAGCGATCCGATTCCTCAGCGGACGGGGGGCGGGCCGCATCACGCTCGCCCTCAGCAATTCCGAGAACTGGTTCCGTCTGGCGGAAGCGGGCTGCCGCCGGTTCCGGGTGGAATTCACCCTTCACCGGATCCCCTCCCCCCGGCCGGAGGCGCAGGAGGCGCTGCGCGCCCTCTGCGAAAAAGCCCCCGCCGCGGTGCTGCTCAACGGAATGCGCAACGCGACCGCGTTTCTTTCGCTGATCCGCCGGGAGTATCCCTATTACCGTCCAGCGGTGGTCACCCACTGCAACTTCTGTACCGAACTCCTGGAAAATCCCCTGCTCGAGGGCGTAATCTACAGCGACACAGCCGAACTGGTACGCCGTTCGATCGCCGCCGCGGTCGAACTGGCCCGTTCCGGTCGGACGGAAAATATACTCCTTCCTTCGCAATTCGTTCTCCAATCGGATTTCTCCCGCATCTGTCTGCCGGAGGGACGTATCGGGCTGACCGGATCCGCGTGAAATTTTTTTTGCTGCATAAGCAAACGTTATACCAATCATTCAGAAGAAAGGAATCTCCAAATGAAACGATGTGTCATTCCGAACTGTACGGAAGAAATTCTCCACAACCCGGGCTGCGGAATCTTCTACCTGCAGCGTGGCCGGAACAAGGTCCGGTTTGACGAAGTCCCCGCGGACGCCTGGTTCCTGCGGGAGAAACTGACCGACAAGATCGCCTTCAGCCTCGCCTGGAGCGTGCTGGAGCCGGAGGAGGGAAAATTCCTCTGGGAACACCCCGACTGGGAGGGCTGCATCAACTCGTGGATCGATGCCGGATTCAAGGTTTCGCTGCAGATCCGCGGCATGGATACCTGGGGGACGTTTTACAACGACGGCGTGCCGCAGTGGGTCTTCGACGCAGGAGCGAAGTACATCGACGAACCGATGGAGCTCTACCGCAACGGATTTGCGCTCAACTTCCTCGCTGATGCCTCGGGAAAACCGGTCCGCTATCCGGTCTACTGGGATGAGATCTATCTCGACAAGGTCCGCCACCTCGTTGACGCGATGGGAGAGCGCTACAACGGCCGCTCCGAAATCGTGAGCGTAAGCATCGGCCACATGGGGCGCTGGGGTGAAATGCACCTGTCGAGCCACAGTCCGCTCCAGCCGTGGTTCGACGCCGGCTTCTCCCGAGAGATCTACATCGCGGCGCACAAGCGGATCATCGACATCTACCGGGCCGCCTTCCCCGATACCGAGCTCGTGCAGGAGATCTGCGCCCCCGCCTACACCGAAGAGACCGGACGCGACCTGATCGGCATCGACGGCGTTCCGGAGATCCACGACTATCTGGCGGAACACCGCATCGCCATCAAGTTCAACGGTATCGGCAAGTCGTGGCGGCCGAGTCCGGATCCCTATCTCGACCAGGATGTGGCGGGAATCTTCGACCGCTACGCCAACCGCACCAAAGTCAGCTGTGAAAATCTGGTCACGCCGGCGGGACTCGACAGCGTGCTCCGGCACCACATCTCCTGCTGGCATCGGGGCGGCGAAACCGAAGGATTGGGAATTCTGATGGTCGACCGTTCCATTCCGCTCAAAGAGAAGCGAATCTACTCCTATCTCGCCTTCTTCCCAGAGGAGTTCGCCGCACTGACACCGGAGATGGAAAAAGAGCTCTGGCGGAAGATGGCCCGCCACTGCGGCTACCGGCTGGTTCCGGAAGCTGTCGAACATGACGAAAACGGCAATCTTGCCGTCACCTGGAAAAATCTCGGAATCGCGCCTTGTTTCGAACGTCTGCGAACGGAACTCCTGCTGCCGACGGGGCGCCTCCTCTCCCGGCGTCATTCGGCAAATCCCATCCAGCCGGACGGCCGGGTGGAGCTCCGTTTCCGCCTCCCGACCGGATTCACCGGCAAACTTCGCATCCGGCTGGTGACGGAGCAGCACGGAGAGGTGGTGGAACTTCCTGTCGCGGAACGGGATCGCGATGGAGCATTCCCTGTCTTCCTCTAAAAAAGCCCTTCTCCGGTGCAAAAAAATACCGGCTCTCACAGACGGGGGGTGGAGAGTGAGAGCCGATGATTTCAAAGAGGTCCGGATGGTACGGCAAGCCGTCCATCCGGACTTCCTTGTATAGAATTTTAAATATATCACATCATGATAACCGGAAGATTGCCGAAATATTGCTTTTTGGCAATCTCCATCGAATTTCATCCATTTACGTTGATTTCATGCCGGAAAATCGACGAAGAACACCGTTCCCTCGCCAAGAGAGCTCTCCACCCGGATCGTGCCGCGATGGGCGATGACGATCGCATGGACAAGCGCGAGACCGAGTCCGTTGCCCGGCCTGGTACGGCTGGCGTCGCTACGGAAGAAACGCTCGAAGATGTGGCCGAGATCCTTCTCCGGGATTCCGCAGCCGGTATCGCGCACCTCCAGATGCGGCCCCTCTTCCCGCTGCTCCAGACGGATCACCACCCGCCCCTGCGCCGGCGTGAACTTGAGCGCATTGTCGATCAGATTGGAGACCATCCGCTGCAGCTTCAGCCGGTCGCCGCGCATCATCACCGGGCCGGATTCCGGCAGTTCCAGCCGGAAGTCGATCTCGTGATCCTCCGCCAGCGGCTGGAAGAGCTCGTAGGCGCGGAACAGCATCAGGGCCAGATCGACCCCCTCGAAATCGAGCTTTTCCAGCGACGATTCGGTTCGGGTGATCTCCAGCATCGTGTTGATGAGCTGCAGCATCCTGGCGCACTCGTCGGCGACGACGCCCGCCAGTTCCTTGTAGCGGTCGAGTTCCGCCGGACCGCTCACCGTCACCTCGGCGAAACCGCACATACGGGTGAGCGGTGTGCGCAGATCGTGCGCGACATTGTCGGTGACCATCCGCAGTTCGTCGAAGAGCCGCTCGGTGTTGGCGTTCATCATATTGAAGGTGGAGACCAGCTCCTCGATCTCGGCGCCGTCGTGGCAGCTGGGGACTCGCTTGCTAAAATCGCCGCTTGCGATGTGGCGAGCTGTATCGCTGACCCGCAGCACGCCGGAGATGAACTTGCGAGCGATCAACCAGCCGCACAGTGTCCCCAGGCAGAGCACCACCGCCAGAATCGAGAGGTGGATCAGGCTGTATCCGCGCAGCAACGCCTGCGGCTGCCGGAGATTGCGACCGATTTCAAGCACGCTGCCGTCGAAGAGCGGCAGCCGGAGAATCCGGAAATCCTCCCCCCGCACCGACTGGATCCGGTACTCATCGTCATCGGCTCCCTTCGGGAGGCGGCGGGCGCTTTCCGGCGTTGCCCCGGCCACGCTTCCATCGGGAGCATAGAGGCGGAACAATACGTTGCGGCTCCCCTCCCCGGTCACCCGGTCCTCGAAGGTTTTGAGCAGCAGCTGCACATGATTCTGCGGATCAATCCGGCGGGAGTAGATCGAACCGCCGGACTCCAGCCGCAGTTCGTAGACGCTGCCGTTCAAGCCGCCGAAAACGGTAAAAAAACGCTCGCGCGGGGTATCTTTTTCGAATGCCGTGAGCAGCTGGATTCCGGGGATACGCGCCTCGAAAGCGGCCAGCTCCTCCGGCGGAATCTGCGTCAGCGGCACTTCGCGGTCGAACTGCCGGTAACGCTTCCCGGTCAGGTACTCGTGGACCAGTTCGCGCGACTCGGCGGCGAGCCGCTGATCGACCGAAAGCAGCAGACCGTGCCGCATCATCACATAGGCGATCAGGAAACAGACCGCCCACGACACGGCGAACAGCGCCGCGTACCAGAGGGCGATTTTAAATTTAACGGTGCCGAAAATCCGCTTCGCGCTCCATGACATATCCGAACCCCCGGACGGTATGAATCAGTTTTTCGGGAAACGGCTTGTCGATCTTTTCGCGCAAGCGGCACATCCGCGTCTCCACAATGTTGGTCTGCGGGTCGAAGTTGTACTCCCACACGTGTTCCATAATCATCGTCTTGGAGACCACCCGCCCGGCGTTTCTGGCGAGATATTCCAGCAGTGAGAACTCCAGCGGCTGGATATCGATCCTCTCGCTGCCCCGGTAGACCTTGCGCGACAAGAGATCGATCACCAGATCGCCGACGGTCAGCGTGGAGGATTCCGTACTGGACCCTGCCCGGCGCAGCAGTGCCTGGATCCGCGCGACCAGTTCGGAGAAAGAGAAAGGCTTGACCAGATAGTCGTCGCCGCCGTTCTGCAGACCGCGGATCTTGTCCGCCACGGAATTCTTCGCGCTCAGCACGATCACCGGCATGGTGATCCGGTCGGCGCGCAGTTTTTCGATCAGGGTAAAGCCGTCCATTCCGGGAAGCATGATGTCGACGATCGCCAGATCGCACTCCTCGGTCTCCGCCTTGAACAGACCGTCCGGACCGGTCGCAGCGTGAACCGTCGAGTAACCGGACTGCTGCAGGCCTTTGAGGATAAAATCCGCCGTTCTGGCGTCATCCTCCACCAATAGAATCTTCATGATGAAACCTCCTCTGAAATAAGGAGACCGCCGACCGCTGGGGAGGCGATCGACGGCCAATCAGGGAAACGACACTATTAGTTTAATGTGTCATGCCCGATTTTTCAACCCGGATTGCCAAATTGCAATCAACTTGCGCTTACCGGGCCGGCCGACCGACCGGCTGCACATACATCGGGACCTGCGTCTTGCTGAGTTTGAGCAGACTCTTCAGATCGGATGCGTTGAAACTCGCCTTGAACACCGTGGCGAGATTGTTCGCCGCGCAGTAGAGGTAGATGTTCTGCCCGATGAAGCCGGAATCCACCGCCGCGAACTCCCGTTTCTGCCGCCCCAGATCGGCGACGATAACGATCATGAGCGCCGCATTGTTGGCCACTTCGCAGCGACCGGAATAGACCTCATCGAGCTTGTTCTTCTTCGCATCGTAGCGATAGGCCCCCTTCGGCATGACCACATAGAGCAAAAGTTCCTGGCGGTTCATCGCGGTCGGAGCGGTGCGCCGCCCGTCCTTCCGGGTGATGCCGTTCGCCGCCCAGAGCAGATTGGAGAGCTCCGCGGGCGAGAGCGGAGCATTCGAAATAGCGCGTTCGCTCCGGCGTTTGGCGAGCGCCTCCATCAGCGGCATTCCGCCGGTGGTCACCGGTTCGGGCAGCGCAATATCGGCGGCAGTCACAGCCGCCGCCGTCAGCAACGCAACAGGAATCCAGGAAAACTTCATTCTTCCTCCTCCTACTTGTATTCGGTTTTGCTATGACAAACCGGATCAACCGATCCGGTAACGGACACAGATTCCGGCTGGCAGTTCCCGCCCGGTGCTCTCCGGCACGGTCATCTCGCCGGATTGAAACTCCCCGCCGCGCCCGAAGGCTTCGAACACCAGCCGCTCGAGCACCAGGACCGAAAACCCCGGCGAATGGCAGCTCAGCACCACGGTGAACGGCCGCGACGGATCGCGCAGTTCGGCGCAACGCGCCAGTAGTTTCGGCAGATTCTCCTCGATCCTCCAGAGCTGACCGCTGGAACCGCGCCCGAAGGTCGGCGGATCCAGCGCGATGAGATTGTATTTCGAACCGCGCCGCACTTCCCGCGCACTGAATTTGGTGACATCGTCGGCGATCCAGCGGATCGCGTCGGGAACGGAGGCGTTGAGCGCCAGATTCTCCCGCCCCCACTCGATCATGCCGCGGGCGGCGTCCAGATGACAGACTCCGGCGCCCGACTGCGCCATCGCCATCGAACCGATGCCGGAGTAACCGAAGAGGTTCAGCGCCTTCGCGCCTTTTCCCAGCCCGGAGGCCGCCGAACGGAAAAAATCCCAGTTGCGGAACTGCTCGGCGAAGAAACCGAGATGCCCGAATCCGGTTGGCTTGATCTTGAGGGTGAATCCGCCCCATTGAAGCTGCCAGCTCTCCGGGAGCGGACGGCGGAAACTCCAGCGCCCGCCGCCGGAACTGTCGCGGGTGAATACGGCATCCGCCGCCTCCCACTCCGACGCGGGGAGCACGGGCTTCCAGAAGGCGTTGAGCGCGGGGCGAACCAACCGGTACTCCCCCACCGCTTCGAGCTTGCGCAAACTGCCGCTGTCGAGAAGCCGGTATTCCATCCTACTCCTCCGCCCGGTAGACGATGCGACCGTTGCAGACGGTGAGCAGCGCACGGTTGGTCTTCTGCTCGAACACCGCGAGATCAGCGCGGAGATTCGGCAGGAGCAGCCCCCGGTCGGTCAGCTGAAACGCCGCCGCCGGATTGCTGGTGACCGCCATCGCCGCCTGGGTCTCCGCGAGGTGTCCACAGCTCATCAGGCTGTGCCAGCCGGCGTCGAGCATGGTGGTCGTGCCGGCCAGTACGCTCTGCTCGGTCTGGGAGAATCCATCCTTGACCCGGATCATCGAGGGACCGATCCGATACTCGCCGTTGGGCATTCCGGCGGCCATCGTGCAGTCGCTGATGCCGACCAGCTGCCGCTGCGACTTGCACCGGCAGGCGAGGTCCACCATTCGCGGATGGATGTGCCGCCCGTCGATGATGAGTTCAACCGTCACGCGGTTGTCGGTCAACGCGATACTCGACAGCCCCATCTCCCGCTGGTGGAGCGGCGGCATGCCGTTGAAGAGGTGGGTGCAGTAGCAGGCGCCGGCATCGATGGCGCGCAGCGTCTGCTGCTCATTGGCGATGCTGTGGCCCATCGACGGCTTGACGTTGTGCTCCAGTAGGAACTCCACCAGTTCAGTCGCCTTCTCCAGTTCGGGGGCAAAGGTCATCACCCGGATCTTCCCCTGCCCCGCGTCGATGAGTTCGCGGGCAAATCCGAAGTCGATCGGCCGAATCGACTCCTCCTGCTGCGCCCCCCGTTTGAAAGGGTTGATGAACGGCCCTTCGGAGTTGATGCCGACCGCTTCGGCGCCGGGCAGTTCCCGTGACATCTCCGCAGCGAGCAGAGAGAGATTTTCCAGCATCTCGGCGGCCGGAGCGGCCACAATGGTCGGGAAGAACGAGGTCACTCCCCGTTCGGCGAGGATCCGACTCATCGAATCGATCGGGCAGGGAGAGACCGTCACCGAGGAACAGTCGAATCCTCCCGCGCCGTGGATGTGTGTATCGATAAATCCCGGCGTCATATAGGCGTTCTCGAACCGGAACACTTCCAGCTGCGGCTCCATTTCGAATGCGGAAAGCCCGCCGACCGCCAGAATCCGGTCGTCGTCGCAGAGCACGGCTCCGTTCTCCACCAGGTGGTCCGGCGTGATCAGACGATCCGCGATATAGAGCCGGCGAACCCGTTTTTTCATTTTCATCTCCCATCAGGCAATCAAGCGCATTTTTGAATAATATACGCCGGAACCGGATTTTTGCCATTCCACAACCGTTTTTTTTCGCGTTTCTCCAGGGAAATGCTCCGGACGGCAGAACCATTTTGCCGCCGTGACACTTGACAAATGCTGTTACCGTATTATATTGTTTTTTTAAATTACTGGGGAGTAATTTTCGGTATTGGACGGCGTTTGAGGAGGCTGAACAATGAACTTTAT
>CAZPWP010000049.1:7241-11275 GCA_964590295.1 uncultured Victivallis sp. | reverse complement strand
GTTTTTCTCAAAATACGTTCATTTCTGTCAAGAACCGTCGAAGAGGCGAAAAAAACGGGGGAAAAGGCCTTGCCGGGCTTGAAAAATCGAATTCCATGTGCTATTATGAATTCGGAAGCGGGCCGGGGCTCAGGGGCGGGAGGTCCGTTTCTTCCCCCGAATCCGGGGGGCAGGAACGGGGAATTATGAACGCGAAGCAGTTCAAATCGATATAAATAAAACCCGAAAGGAAAGATGAGATGTCTTTTCCCATTTCAACGTTGACCGGCGTCACCGCCACGGGAGACCTGATTTCCGGACCCGGCGCCCCGCTTTTTCTGGTAAACGGGCTTCCGGTCGCCTGCATGGGCGACGCGGTCGCGGGAGCCGCCTGTACCGGCGTCATCTCCACATCCATGCACCCGACGATGCTGCTGTCCGGCAGACCGGTCGCCTCGCTGACCTGTGTCGTGACAGGAGCGAATCCGGTTACCGGAGTTCCCGTCTCGACGGCGGAGGCGGTATCGGTCGGACTGACTTTTCTTGTGTAACCGGGAGGAAGCGTGATGAGAGGCAATGTCAAAATAAAGTTCAGAAACCATGAGAATTCCGATTTTCTGGTATACGCGCTGCACCTCCGGGAAGGTCTTTCCGAACCCTATCGGGCCGAGGTCTCTCTGATTTCAGAACGCCGGTTTTCCCCGGCGGACCTCTCGCGGCTTGCGATGGAGAAGGACGTCTCTCTGGTGATGGAATGGATGCAGGAGAAAAAATGTGTCCGCCGTTTTCTGAGCGGAATTGTCACCTCAGTCCGGCATGAGGGGCTGCAACCGGTTCCTCCGCAGTGGCTTGCGCTGGACGAAAAAAAAATCTGCACTCGTTTCCGTCTTGTTGTCGAGCCGCGTCTTGTGCTGCTGCGCCATGCCCGGAGAACCTGCGACTACCGGAATACGACTCCTCTGGAAACGATCAAAAAGGTCCTGGAACGTCACGGCATCGCCCCTGTTCTTGACGGCCGCTACATCGCGTTTGAAAAGTATGCCGGCAAACTGCGTTTCCTCCAGGCGGAGGAAACCGATTTTGAATTCATCACCCGGTTGATGGCGCGTTACGGAATTTCCTACACCTTTGTTCATTCCGCCGTGCCGGAGCAGGGCGGCGCTCTCGGAGAAACCGGTTTTTATCTCTCCGACGGGGAGCAGTTCCCCGCGTACAGTGAACTGGAGTTCTCCGGCTTTGCCGCGGAATCCGCGCGGAATCTGGACGCGGAGAAGGCGGCCATGTCCTTCCCCTTTGACAGGGACGGCTGGAGCGCGGAGCGGGGCGTCTGGAAGCTGGATGAATTTTCCACCGTCGATTCCATCGGCGTGGATCATGTCAGGATAGGCGCTTTTCTGCCGGGAGCGCTTCAGCCGGTATTCTGCGAGACCGGAGCCTCCTCCGCCGCACGTTCCTGGGAGCTCTATGATCCCCCGCGGGGATATTCCAAACATATCGGAACGGACGTCCTGAAGGACGAGCTTCAGCGCTCCGCCGACGCCTGCGGCGCCGCTCTCCGCCTGGAGAAGGAGCGGTGGCTTGGGAAAACCTCCGTTCCGCTTGCCGTCCCCGCCGCCGTATTGAACATCTCCTCCTTTTATTCCGAGGACGTCAATGTGAAACTTCCCGTGCGGGTGATCCGGGATGAACTCGTTTTCCGGAAAGACGAGGCCTCCGATACGGAATCCGCCCTGGACATTTCCTTTGAATGTGTCGACTTCTCAAACGACAAAGAGGAAAAACGGTTCTGCCCCGCTCCGCTTCCGGAACGGAGTGAGCGGCGGGAGCGGAACGTCCGGGAAGCCGTCGTCTGCGATTCCGGGGGAAGGATCGACGCGCCCGATACGTCGGGCAGGATTGTTCCTTCCGCCAACACTTCGCCGGAGATGCCGTATCTGTTCATGGTCCGGAACGAACTTGCGGATTCGGCGGAGAACGCGGTAATTGACGTCGCCATGACCATGCCGCTCGGAGGAAAACGTTCCGGTCTCTACCGGTTTCCCCGTGTCGGAGACCGCGTCCTGATTCAGATCGACTGCGACAGGGCGTTCCTGCTGGGCTATGTCCCCGACACAACCGGTTCTTTCAGCGAATTCACGGAAAACGGCGATCAGTACGCACGGGATTCCGCTCTGCTCCGCTACACCTCCCATGACGAGGAAGGAGAGCGGAATTCCCGGGACGGGCGTTATAACGAGATCGGCTTTTCCCATTTCCGCAGCGCGCAGGAGTTCATGGAGCAGAAAATCATCGACGGTTCCGCCTATGAATGGCTCTTCAACGAAGCCACCGTGCGCAACGATCTCGCGTTGCGAACTGAGATGGCGGACGTTTACAAGGCCCGGCTGAACGACGCCCGGAACGCCTTTTTCGGGAATCCGGACCGGCGGAATCTGGAGACGGTCAGAACGCTGGCGCGGATGCTGGCGGAGAAATTCGGCCTGGACGAACATCCCGCCTGCCGGGGCGATGTTCTCCGGCTCGCGTCCAACGGCGTCATCATTCAGCACTCGGAAAAGGGAATCGACATCACCTGCGCCGAAACGATCAATCTCTGTGCGAAAAACATTCATCTGCACGCGGAGGATACTCTGAATCTTCAGAGCGAAGGGGTTGTGCGCATGGCGGCGAACGCCTCCTCCGTGTCGGTGAATCCGAACGGGGTCGCCCTGCGTTCCCTGAAAGTGCTGGATGCCGTGACGCCTTACGATTCCGCGGTCTACATTGACGCGCTCGGCGGAGTGACGGTTTCCGGGAACAAGGTCCGGCTGAATTCGCTGTTCTCGACGAAAATCTCCGACGGTTTCGGCGCCGGCGTCATTACGGCGGGAGCCGTCACCCGGATATCCGGGGCGGTCGTTGATGTGGCGACCGTCACCAGGGAAGCTCTGGTCAAGGCGTTTTCCGAGGCGGACGAAACTTCCGGCCTGAATACAGTGACCAAAGTGCTGGAATCCTGGAGAGCGGGGACGACGCCCGACGGCGCTCCGCGTTCCATCGCGGATCACGGAATCACGATCGGAAGCGCGATTGCTTCTCCGAACGACACGGCCCTGCCGCCGGAAGGAAACTCCCGGGCGACCGTCACCGGTGTCGTCGCGGGAATGGAAAACGCCACGGGAATCGTCAGCTTTGCCAATCATACGCTGGATGCTTCGGATTCCGGGGAAAAAGAGTATTTTCTGGCCAACCGCCTTGCGGATGCGCCGGGAACGCCGTCAATCACGGTCCGCGAGCTTCTTCGCGCGACTGCTTTTGCGGATCAGCTGAATCCGCACATTGAGGCGATCAAGGTCATCGGGGAAAATCTCCCGGAGGAATATTCCGCCAGCGTGTCCCTGTTCGGGCATCTGCTGACGGTCAACACGAAATACATCAACGATCTTTCCGCGGAAAAATTCAGCGATGCCGCGGACGGGGCGGGTAAAATCTAAGGCAGGGAGGGATGCCATGAGCAGTGGAACAGCTACCGGCGAGGCCGCTCATTCTGGCGGCAAAGGTGCATGGGCAGAGGATGAAGTGTGCTGGCTAAAAGGCTCCGCAACCGCAAATAAGGTTACAGTTTCCGCAACCCTTAATTCTGGTGCATCTATTGAGGCTAATGTTGGTGCTTCTATGAAACTAAATGTATCCGTACAGGCCTCAATCAATGTCATGACATGGAGCCTCACCGGTTTCGAATTTAAAACGAATGTATACACATTTAATGCCAGAGGTAAAGAAACTGCTGCGTGCGCATCAGTGGACGATGTCACGGGAGCCCTCCAAACAATATGGGCAGCCGTAAACGCCCTTAAAACTGCTACTACTGACACGAGTGCTATAGAGCAACGCATCAGAACGCTTACAAACGGGATGCATACATTGTCTAATTTTCTCCAAGGATAAGGAGGGTAAAAATGACAATTTCAAAGAAGTATGGGGTGGCAGTGTAATTTTAACTAAAATCCGGAGGGAATGAGAATCATCATGGCGGACAAACTGGAATGGCTCAACCGGCATTTTGTTCTTCTGCG
>CAZPWP010000049.1:0-7141 GCA_964590295.1 uncultured Victivallis sp. | reverse complement strand
CTGCTGACGGTCAACACGAAATACATCAACGATCTTTCCGCGGAAAAATTCAGCGATGCCGCGGACGGGGCGGGTAAAATCTAAGGCAGGGAGGGATGCCATGAGCAGTGGAACAGCTACCGGCGAGGCCGCTCATTCTGGCGGCAAAGGTGCATGGGCAGAGGATGAAGTGTGCTGGCTAAAAGGCTCCGCAACCGCAAATAAGATGACAGTTTCCGCAACCCTTGATTCTGGTGCATCTCTGAAAGTAAATGCATCCGTCCAGATTTCATTGAATCTCGCAAAATATAGCGTCACCGTATTTTCCATGAGTTTTAATGCAAAATCATATAATTTTAAGCTTCACAAAATAGATGGGGCAACATCACAGACATCGCTCAAGGGAATCAAGACTGCACTGACGGCCCTCCGAACTAGCGTCACTACTCAAGCGAATGAGGTGAGGAGTACGGATCAGAAAATCGACGCGCTTATAACCGCTATTAACGGTATGGATTTGAATACGTAAAATCCGGAGGGAATAGGGAATCATCATGGCGGACAAACTGGAATGGCTCAACCGGCATTTTGTTCTTCTGCGGCACAGAACCTGGAAAGATGCGGTGCAGAAGGAAAACGATAAGATACGCCCGGATCTGACGCCGCTTTCTCCGGAACAGGAGAAACTGCTGACGGTCAACACGAAATACATCAACGATCTTTCCGCGGAAAAATTCAGCGATGCCGCGGACGGGGCGGGTAAAATCTAAGGCAGGGAGGGATGCCATGAGCAGTGGAACAGCTACCGGCGAGGCCGCTCATTCTGGCGGCAAAGGTGCATGGGCAGAGGATGAAGTGTGCTGGCTAAAAGGCTCCGCAACCGCAAATAAGATGACAGTTTCCGCAACCCTTGATTCTGGTGCATCTCTGAAAGTAAATGCATCCGTCCAGATTACATTCGAGCTCGCAACACTTGGCTTCACCGCGTTTTCCGCGGGTTTTAAGGCAAATACATATAATTTGAAGCTTGAAAGAACAGGTGGGGAAGCAGCACGGACAAAGATCAAGGGAATCAAAGACGAACTGAACCTACTCCAAGACCATATGGAGGCACTGCAGGATAATATCGGAGCTCTAAACACAGATGAGGCTGCACTTAATATTTGTAGCGCTATTCTCAATATGCACGTGTAGTAAAATCCGGAGGGAATGAGAATTATCATGGCGGACAAACTGGAATGGCTCAACCGGCATTTTGTTCTTCTGCGGCACAGAACCTGGAAAGATGCGGTGCAGAAGGAAAACGATAAGATACGCCCGGATCTGACGCCGCTTTTTGAAAACGGCACATCTTCCGACGAGATTCTGTTCGAAATGAAGGAACAGGGAAAATTCGCGGAGGGATGCGAGTTCCTCGCCTTCGTTCTGCACCGCCGGGCGGCAGTCTGGTGGGGATACCTTTCCCTGCTCTCGCTGCGGGAGGAGCTGAAAGAATGCCCGGAGCGTTCGCCGCTTTCTCCGGAACTGGAGAAACTGCTGGCGGAACTGCAGCAGATTCCCGGGGTTCCGGAACTTCCGCCGATGACAGTCGACAATATCGGCAGACTTCCCGACCTCGACTGGAAAAAAGAGCTGGAATTCCCCCCGCTTCCGCCGCCGGACAACTCCGGCGTCGGCGCTGCCGCGGATGCGCTGAAAGCGAAAACCGCCCGTCTGAAAGCCGCCGTTCCCGGCTGGCTCAATGACTTTTTCGCGGAACGCAGAAAAGCCGCCGTGACGGCCTTTGAAACCGAATACGGCATCACCCCGGAGGAACAGCTCTCATCCGCGATGGAGAGCGCGAAGGAAAGCCCGCTGACATACAAGATCAACCGTGCGAATTCTCCGCGAATCAAACAGGTGCTTGCGGTCAAGGATGCCGCTGAAAAGCAGCGGCAGGCGATTCTGGCGCAGATCAAAGGCAGTTTCCCGGAAAAGTTCCCGCCAACGCCTGAAAGCGCCGCCTTGTTTGCCGCGCGGAAAAAGAAAGTTCAGGAGGATGCGCTTAACGCGGTCTATGGCTGGATCGTCGCGCCGGATGAGGGCAGCTCACAAAAAGCCCTGGAGGCGGGAAACGCCGCCGCGGGCATGCCGGAGGGGCTTCTCGCCAGCACCGCGTTCTGGAGTTTCGGCAATCTCGCTCCCGACGGGGAGACGGTAATTCAGACGCCGCCGGGGCTTGCCGCCACAGGATTGAAATCCGTTTTGTTGATGCTGGCACTGACGCCCGGCGGAACCCGCTCCCGAGAAGAGCGTTACGAACACTATTTCACTCTCGGCACGGAAGTTGCGCGCGGCGCGAACCTGTGGGCGGAAAGCCTGGAAGACATTTCGTATCCCCATGATGCTTTTCCCATGGAGACCGAACCGGGGACGTCCGTTGCCGGGAAACAGGAGGGGAACGAAAACGGCGCCGTTCCCTATAAAAAGTGGAACCCGGCACAGAAATGAGAGGTTTCGTCCACAGATTCTGATGAAGAGGCTCAATTCCATCCCCCTTGTTCCGGGCATCAGATTCGGTGGGTGAAGACGGTACCGGAGCGGAAATTTCCGACTTCTGTGGTGTGCGGTCGGGAGCGGGGGAGACGGGCAGACTGCCGCGGCAAGTTTGCTGGTTGCGGGAGCTGGAGGGCCGGACGCCCTCCAGACCTCCCCGCCCGTGAGAAGACGGGACCGTGCTGCCAGCTTCTCCGCATGCGGCCCTCCGGGCCTTGCATTGCCGGGCGGCGCCCGGCAACTCCTCAATCGCCGGAGCGGCTCCGTTCGACTGCGTCGCAATTGCTCCTTGCTGCTTCGCGTTCCGCCAGGCAGTCCTTTCCCATGCGCTCGCGGCGCTGACCGCGCTGAACAGAGCGCGGGCCAGGCCGTGGAGACGTGCTTCGCGGCCAACCGCAGTTCTGTTCAGCGGATGAAATTGGTGGAAACGCGCGGCGTCTCCACCCGGCGCCGGATTCCGGCGTTTCTGCCTGCTTCGAGACACTTCAGCAGCCAGGCCATGTTGTTGCCGAGCTGGCGCATGATCTGCAATCCCTCCAGATCCTGCCTGACCTCCTCGGGGCGGTTGCCGTGAACCATCGGCCAGTATTGCGACGGGACCAGCGGCATGTTGTTGATGATCATATATTTGTTGAGCTGATCCAGCGCGGCGGTGCTGCCCGCTCTTCGACAGCTGACCGCGCAGGCGCCCGGTTTCCCGGCGAATTTGTGCCCGGCGGCGTAGAAGAGGCGGTCGAAGAACGAGGTCGCCGCTCCCGAGGCGGCGGCGTAATGAACCGGCGAACCGAATACGAAACCGTCGAACTCGTCGATCCGGTCGATGAGTTCGTTGACCGCGTCCTGCCGGAAACAGCGGCCGCTCTTCCGGCAGACGCCGCAGCCGATGCAGCCGGCGATCGGCTTGTTGCCCAGCTGGAAGATTTCCGTATCGATCTCCTCGGCGGTGAGGGCGGCGGCGATTTCACTGAGCGCGGTGAAGGTGCAGCCGCGCGGGTGCGGGCTGCCGTTGAAGAGCAGAACCCGCAGCCGCCGCCCGGCGGCCGGCGCTGCGGCGGGTGCGGCCGCCGGAGCGGCCGCCTGCGCGTTCGGAATGGTTCCCAGGGCGAGCGCTGCGGCGGTGCCGCCCAGACATTTGAGTGCTTCGCGGCGGGAGATGGCGTGACGAGTCATGGAGGATCTTCCTTCCCTGTTCGGTTGGGTCAAGCCACTTTTGCGACTTTTCCCCGGTTTTTATCTTTGAAGCGCAATTCCCCGTTTCCGCCGGGGCGGTGTGCGTCAATTTTTTCTTTTGCGGACGGCCGGAACGCCCCCCTGTCTTTCCGTGTCAGGGAAGCTGGTGGAGCCGGATCTTCCACGGCGCGGCGGGATCGTCCGGGAAAAAGATCTTTCCGGAAATCCGCTGCCACCGGCGCAGAGCATCCTGCCGGTTCTGCGGCGTCGGCCGGCCGTATGGAAACCAGCCGGGCGGATTGTGTCCGCTGTAGCCGTTGACCGTGACCATGCCGGTCTGCTGGGCCGCCAGCATCGCATACAGATGAAAGTCTCCTGCTTCTTCCGGAGCCGGCAGATAGAAGAACACCGAGCGAGGCGGCAGCTCCTTCAGCTGTGCCGCGATCCGGTCGACCTTCGCCTGTTCCGCCGCCCTGTCATAGCGGTGCTGCGGCTGGAGGACCGCTCCTTCCATGACCAGAACCGGGAGAAAGAGCCACAGCCACCGCCTGGACTTCCTTCCCCCCTCCCGCAGGCGGTCGACCGCCCAGGCGACGAAAACCGCCTGAAAGAGCAGAAGAACGAGGATGATCCGGGTCATGCTCCGCAGGCTGTTGAGCCCCGGAACGATTCCGCGCAGCGTCCTGCAGAGGGAGAACGCGCCGATCTGCAGCGTGAACGCAATCAGGAGCAGCCAGCAGAGAAATACGATCGACAGAAGCGGATTTTTCCGGGGTTCCCGGAGAATCGACCAGGCGGCGGCGGCTGTTGCCGCAAGTGCGGCGGCTCCGACGAAGAGGGAATGTTCCTCCTTGTAGGCGTCGATGGGAATCAGGTTGTGGAGCCACTGCCAGCAGACCGCGTCTCCCGCCGGGAGCAGATGACTGGAGAGACGAGGCAGCAGGAGCAGCTGAATACTGAGCGGCTGCGTGAGATTCAGCATGCGCCATACCGCCAGGTAGGGCGGCAAAAGAGAGTGTTGCAGAACCGCCGCCGCCGCGAGCAGAAGAAGCAGCCGGTAGAGGATTTCATGGCCGTCCCCCAGCAGAATCCTCCGCCAGTCCCGCCGTTTCCGGTCCCGGATTGCCAGACAGCAGAAGAGGACCGCCAGCGCCAGAAGGAGCAGCGTTCCGAGGTAGATGGAGCAGACGAACTGCCAGAAGAGGGCGCCGACGAGCAGCGCGAAACAGCGCAGCTTCGGCTGTTTCCAGAAGAACCAGGCGGCGCCGAATGCGAGCGGAATCGGGAAGCGCGGCAGCAGCTGGATGTGGGTGAGCTGAGCCGTGACCGGCATGGCGAAGGTGAAGAGGTAGCTGCCCGCCGCCGCCGCGGGCGGGGAGAACTCCAGCTTCCGCAGCAGCAGGCAGCAGGCGGCGAAGTTCAGGAGATACTGGAGCAGGATCCAGCACTGGAGCGCGCTGTCCGGACCGAAGCCGATGATCCGGAAGAGCGCGTAGAAGGGCAGGTTGCCCGCGTGACAGTCCGAATAGGCGAGGGCGAGCGGCGCGGGGTAGAAGAAGGGCGCGTCCCAGAACGAAGGCTCTTTCCCCGTCAGCCAGAGGTAGCCGTGTTCGAGCACATAACGGTTGAAGAGGGTGTCAATCGTTCCGGGCAGCGCGGAGAAGTCCCAGCCGAAGGCGGGCATCAGCTGCAGCAGGATTCCGAGGAGGAAGAGCGGCGCTCCCCACCGCAGAGTGCCGCGCCATGCCGGAGCGGGAGCCGACGGCGCGGCGGCAGGAGGAATCCCGGCGGGATGGATCGTCTTTTTCATTGGAGGGGCTGTTGCAAAACCTCATAAGGTATGCGACAGCTCTTTTTCTTTTGAATCTCGGTAAAATTGTGTATAGTAAGGCTATGATCAGGAGATGACCATGGCCTATTTTACAAATTTTCAGGACTATTTGTTTCTTTGCTCAGATCTATCCTCTGAGGAAAAGCAAAAACTCGATAATTATCTCAGGATTTTAGAGTACTCAGGTGTAGGTCGAATAATAGCAGAAACAGTTACTAAAAGCATCGAAAAAGGCGGAAGACCACCTCATAATCCGTTTCGTTTATTTTCCGCCATACTATTTGCATTTTCTAAACATTCGGGAAGTCTTCGACGCATTGAAGACAGCATTCGATTTGACACACGTTTTATGTATTTGATGGAACAAAAGATTCCGTCATATTCCACGATTTCCAGGTTTTGCAACAACGTAGTTGTTGCAAGACAGCGAGAAATATTCTCATGTATCATGAAAGAGATTGTTCGAAAATATAACATTGACATATCTGAAGTCTTTATCGATGGAACAAAGCTTGAAGCCAATGCCAATAAATATAAATTCGTCTGGAAGCCTAGAAAAAAGCATGATAAGTTAAACGAAGGCCTCAGATCGATTATTTCTGCCTATTTTCATTTGCCACCAGGGAAAAAAGAATTTATATCGAAAGAAGTAGCTCAATTTCTCTCTATGCTCAAACAGAAAATTACAGATAGAAACATTCCTATTGTAAGTGGTTCAGGGCATCGGCAGACGCAGATTGTCAAAGATTATCATTCATTGGAGAAAATGTTACTGAAAACATTGCAATATGAAGAAATTGAAGCGATTTGCGGCACGAAACGAAATTCTTATTACAAAACAGACAAAGATGCAACAGCAATGTGTTTGAAAGCGGATTATTATTCAGGCCTTGGAAGTAACATGCATGCCGCGTATTCTCTTCAAATTGTAGTTTCGAAAGGACTGATTCTAGATTACCTTGTGTCACAAGATAGATCCGACTGTAAAACTTTTATACCTCTACTTGACAACTATCATGCTGACTATGGCTCTTTTCCGGAAAAGTTATGCGCAGACAGTGGATATGCTTCATTGGATAACTACAGGTATATGGCTGCTGAGGGCATAGAAAACTATGTCAAACCGCAGATTTGGCAGAAGATGGTTCGCGGAGAATATATCGATCTATACAGTTTCGATCAAGAACAAAACCTGATTTGTTTGAACGGCAGGAAAGCAGTTAAACTTGATACGTATAGAACTCACTCCAGAGGGAAAGAAACCAAGTTTTATCATATTGAAAATTGCAACGAATGTAAATTTAAACCATTTTGTATGAGATGTGTCGCTGATAAAGAACGCCAAGACAGAGTTTTTGAGGTATGTTATGAACTATATGAATTCAAGAAACAAGCCGTACAAAATTTGCTTTCACCGAAAGGAATTGAAATGCGTATCAATCGTTCATCCCAAGTAGAAGGAGCTTTCGGCGTCATAAAGCAGGATATGGATTATGAAAGGGTCAGACGAAAAGGTCTCGATAATGTCAGTGCCGAATGTATGCTCGTTTGTCTGGGATATAACATCCGCAAATTATTTTCTTTTTTCGAAGGAAAAGGCAAAACAGATTACTGGATTGCTCCTGC
>CAZPWP010000048.1:0-11279 GCA_964590295.1 uncultured Victivallis sp. | reverse complement strand
GGTGTGAGAGGAGGAGGAAATTAAGAAATTTTCTTAATCTCCTCTCCTGCTCGATTTTTTTACCGTCGATCCGGATCAAGACCGATCTGATCAAATCCATACTCGTTTTCATCGAGGGATTTAAGCCCAAATTCCCCGATTTTCCGCTTCGTCTGTCCGGAGAGCGTTTCGATTTCTCCGGGAATCCGGGTTGTGGGTGTTCCCGGCTTGACGGTCAGGACCGCCACGATCCGGCTCTTTTTCACCGTTTCGCTCTCTCCCGAAAAAAGCCATCCGAGTCCCGGAATATCCCCGAGAAACGGAACCTTGCTCACGCTTCGGACCAGATCGGACTTCTCCAACCCGCCGATGTAGAAGACGCTGCCCTTATTGTTGACCTGCAGCGTGGTCTCCAGTTCGGTCCGGCTGGTACGCGGAGTTCCGTCGCTGTGGAATCCGAGCAAATTCGTGTTCTCCATCGCAACCCGGACGATCGTCGACTCACCGTAAACCTCGGGCAGAAGTTCCATCCGGAAGCCGAATTCCGCGTTATTGGTTTTGCGCAGCCGGCTCTCTTTGACGGTCGTGACGGTGGTTTCGCCGGGTTTGTTCATGGTCAGCGTCAATGGTTCGCTCTGACCCGGAATCAAAATGGAGATCTCGGATGTGTCGTTTGCGGTTTCCGCAATCTCCGTCTCTCCATCACCGATGACGGGGAAACGGGTCACGCTCTCGACCGTGCCCACCGTCTTGTTCCAGACATTCAGCGTTCCGCTGGTCAGCACTTTCGCCTTGCTTTTGCTGACGAGAAAGTCCAGATACTTCGTGTTCCACTTCGGATTGAAGTTGATGTAGTTCACATGGGCATCCTTTACCATTTCCGTTGCGTTGCCGATCGTTCCAATCAGCGGATCCCATCCGTTCAGATAGGTCGCTCCCGCTGCGAAGAAATCAGCGCCGGGACCGTTCTTCCACGCCTGGAAGTCGACTCCGAGATTGCCGTCGTTCTCGCTGTCGATCTCATAGACCGTATAGGTGAACAGCGCTTCCGAAAGCGGCGTATCGTACTGCGCGAGCAGAGCTTCTATGTTCTTCTGCGAAATCGGCGTACAGAAGAACAGCAGCGCGTTCATGCCGTTGTCCGGTCGAACAGTGTCCACGCCATCGAGTTCGACGGCGTCGTCGGCGTGCATGATTCCGACCTGTTCAATCAGTTTCGCCAGCGTCGTCGCATCGAAGTATTTCGTATAGTAGACGAAGAAGCGGCGTCCGGCCTGCGCGGAGAGATCGGGTCGATCCAGCATCTCCACGACCTGGTCGATGGTCATTCCGTTGTCGAGTTTTTCAAAGCGGTACTGTTCCGCCGAGACGATCACCATTCCGGTGCCATCGACATATTTGATCGCTTCGACTTTCGTCTCGTTCGTGTCGATCCGCCGGGACCGGATGGCCGACATCAGATACGGCCGGATCTCGTAGGGATCCGCATGCTTGAGCTTATACACTTTCGTATAGACATACGGATCGTTGTTCGTATTGATGAACGTGATTTCGTCGGTCGACTTGTCGATCGACACGTTCAGCTGCGGCTGAACCTGGGTCGGAAGCGCCGCTGGAGTCGGGACATCCACGGTTCCCGCACAGAGTGTCCCCGAAACGAGAAACGCGGCGAGAACACCCGATGTAAGTTTCGGATTGAAAACCATTTGAATTACTCCTTTCCTTATTCAGCCTTGTTCATGGCGGTCAATGTGTCGATCACCTTTCCGGCGGCGGGGGCCGGAACATTCTCCGTCTCAACCGGTTTGGCGGTCATGGTGACGAAGACTTTGAGCTTGCTGTCGACCTTGCTTTCCGAACCGAACAGATACTTCAGCACCGGAATGCTTCCGAGGAACGGCATACCGATATACTGTTCGACCATCACATGCTTGTCGAATGCGCCGACGAGTTTCTCCACGCCGGCGTCGAGCGTCAGACTTCCGGAAAAGCGGTTGCTTTCGATCGAGGCGTTTCCGACGTTGTCGACTTCCGCCAGGGAGTTGATCGTCAGACTCCAGCTGCTCATGAGCGTGAGTTTCCCTTCCGACGGATCAGCGGTGAAGTTGATGGACGGAGTGTAAAACTCGAACTCAAAGCTCGATTCCGCCAGCGCGCCGATCGCAATGCTCTGATTCTCATCCTTCACGATGTTCTGGAATTCCGGGGCAAACGCCAGTCGGAACACCCCTTTCCCGGTGTCGTTCGCCGCCGGATCGAAACTGTTGATCAGCGTGAGCGATCCGGACGAGGCGGTCCACGCCTTCCCCTTCTGGGCCAGCATCCGCAGAAACGTCGCATCGATGCTCGGAGCAACCAGAATGCCGCCGACGCCGTTCACGGAATTCGGCAGGAACCCGAGAATGCTTTCAAACGCCTCCGGTCCGAGCGAATCGAAATCCGCATGCAGATCCGCGAAGTTGAATCCGGTCGAAAGCAGCTGCGCTCCGGGTCCGTTCTTCCACGAGAGATAATCGATCCCGAGTTCGCGGAAGTCGTTGTCACTGATGACATAGACATCGAACTTCACCTCAAGCTGCGGAACCGGACGATCGAGCGTCTTCAACAACGAGAGATACGCTTCCCCCTGGGATTTCGAACTCTTGAAATAGAACAGATTGCTCGGCGCATCATAGAAAGACGCCCCCTCCCCTCCGGCGGAGGTGAACACCTGTTCGAGCGCCTTGTACATCGTTTCGCTGCCGCGATGAACCGGCGCATAGACCCAGCGGCTGACGCCGTCACCCTCGATGCGCGCTCCGGATTCGTCGACTTTCGGAGATGGATAATCGAGTGTGGCGATCATTTCGTCGACCCAGGGGAGAAACGTGTTCCCGGTGGAGACGACGAGAAACTGCTTCCCGCCGGCGGCGTAATCGACGCTCTGGACCCGCGACTGGCTGTCGAATCGTTTGACCGCTCCGCGCACGAACGGCATCAGGTCGTGCGCCCGGACGTTTTTGAGTTCGTAGACTTTGGTGGTCATGTAGTGCTGATTGCGATCCTCGTTGAATACGATGGTCCGCTGATTGCCCTCTTCCGCGCAGAGCAGCACGGGCAGCGTGCACAACAGGGCCGCAAGCTTCCATGGGTTGATGCATTTCATTCGGCTACCTCCTGGTTTACGGGTTGACCCAATGGCGCCCGGAATCGGACGCCGCGGATGCCAGTGAAACAGCAGAAAGAATGCCAACTTGACAGAAAGGGATGAAAAATCGTAATTTCCCGGGGAAAAACGGCGATGGTGCTTCGGTTTCGACGCAGATTCAGAACGAATCGTGCGACAAAATTGTGAAAAAAAAATCTTCGTTTAACAAAATTGTCCTCCCGCAAGCCGGACAGCCTCAAAAGCTTATCTCCGAACATCGAGGGAGAGGAAATGGTCAGAGCGAGGGAAGCAGCATCCGCAGCAGAGTCGTGATCACTCCGCCGGGAGTCTCAAGCTCTTCGAGAATCGTGAAATGGTTGCATCCGGCCAGCGTAAACGCGCCTCCGGGAAGTTTCGCCGCGGCCCGACGCCGGGCGAAATCCCAGCTCTGGCGCTGCAGTTCCGGCAGCTCGTCCGAGCCGCAGACCGCGAACAGCGGTTTTTCCGACAGAGGAAGCCGAAGCGGACTCAGGCCGGCGACCTCTTCGGGTTTCAGAAGAAGTTTATTGTTCAGACAGCAGAGGCGGATCGGCTCAAGATCGAAGATTCCGCTGATCGCGAGGACGCCGGTCACACCCGGTTCATCGGCCGCCATGGCCGCGAGATGCCCGCCCGCCGACCAGCCTGCGACGACGATCCGGGAACGGTCGAACCCAAGAGAGCCGGCGTGTTCCCGCAGCCAGCGCAGCGCATCGCGAATCTCCGTAACGATTCCGGCCAGATTCTGTTCCGGCGCCAGCGTATACCCCGGCAGCGCCACCGAAATTCCGTGATGCAGCGCCCCCGCGGCCAGAAACCGGAACGTCTCCTTGCGCCGCATCTGCCAGTATCCACCATGGATGAACACCAGGAGCGGCGCGCCGGGAGAACCGGCACGAAAAAAATCGATGCGCTGCCGCTCCCGCGGCCCGAAACGCAAGTTCAGCTCCTCCGGATACTGTTCCGCGATGAGACGGCTGCGCTCTTCGAAGCCGGCGAGAATCCGCGCGCTGCCGGCGACCGCGCGCGTATTGTCGTAAGCCGCGTCAAGTTCTTCGCGGGTCAGGAAGTTACGATAGAGCGCAGTCACGGGACGCCTCTCGATGCGGTTTCCGTTCTTTCACCCGGACACGCCAGTCGGCGACGGCGGAGATGTCCGGCGCATACTCCGCGATGACCGCCTCCCCGATGAATCCCGGCACCCGCCGTCCGTCCGCCAGCTCCAGGGCGCCGAGCCCGAGCGGAGGGCGGATGCCGGCGACAAATCCGGCGAAGGAGTCCGCTTCAAGCTCATAGAGTTCCACATAGCAGGACACGCCCCCCCTGCCGGTTCGCAGCAGGGCAGGACGGGCGCCCCCCTCCTCCAACTCGTACATCCGATAGCATGGAGCGGTTTTTGCACTGCCGAGAAAGCGCGCGCCGAACGCCTCGAGCTCCGGGTGGAGCGGCATCCCGGCGAGATGCGCGCCGCAGACCGCGATCGGAAACCTCTCCGCGCTCCGGAAACGGCGTGCCGCTTCCAGAAGCCTGTAATCATCGAACGCTCTCCCCACCAGCGTGATACCGAACGGAAGATCTCCGGCGCGATCCGCCGGAACGGCCAGCGCCGAACAGTCCAGCAGGTTCATATAGTTGGTGTAGTATCCGAGATTGCTGTTGAGCCGGATCGGGTCGGCTTTGACCTCGTCGATCCGGTAGATGGTTCCGGCGGTCGGCGTGAGGATCAGATCCACCGCCGCAAACTGCGCGTCCGCCGCCGCCCTGCACTCCTGAAGACGGTACATCGCCTGGAACACCTCCGACGGATGCGGCGTCCGCTCCGGCGTGATGATCGACCGGATCACCGGCAGCACCGAATCCGGATGCGTTTCAATGAATTCCCCGACCGCCGCGTAACGTTCAAACACCCACGGGCCTTCGTAGAGCAGCCGCGCCGCCGTCAGAAACGGGGTGAAATCGATCTCCACTTTTTCGCCCCCCGCATCCTGCATCCGCCGTACCGCGCGCCGGAACGCCTCCCGGTACTCCTCCCGGTTGAAGAACGCGAGATCCTCCTCCCGCGGAACGCCGAATTTCCAGTGACGCGGCAGCGGATCGCGTTCCGGCAGGATTCGGCTGTAGGCGTCCTCCGGGTCGAAGCGTGCTGTCGTTTCCAGCAGGATTTCGGCATCCTCGAGATTCCGGGCGAAGATCGAAACGCAGTCGAGCGAGCGGCAGGCCGGCACTACGCCGCGGCAGCTCAGAACTCCCCGGCTCGGCTTCACTCCGACAAGTTCATTGAACGCCGCCGGAACCCGGCCCGACCCCGCCGTATCGGTTCCCAGAGAAAAACTGCACAGATCATACGCCAGCGCAGCGGCCGATCCGCTGCTCGATCCGCCGGAGACGTATCCCGGCGCCAGACGGTTCGGCGCCGCCCCGTAAGGAGAACGCACGCCGACCAGACCGGTGGCGAACTGATCCATATTCGTCTTGCCGAGCGGAACGGCTCCGGCTTCGATCAGGAGTTCCACCACCCGCGCGGAACGCTCCGGCCTGCAGCTGTAGTCCGGACACCCCGCCGTCGTCGGCAGCCCGGCCACATCGATGTTGTCTTTCACGGCAAACGGAATCCCGTAAAGCGGAAGTTCCTCCGGCGAAGACGCTTCAAGTCCGGCGAGCCGAACCTCCAGCTGCTCCCGGTCGATCAGAGAAATCCAGATCCCGTCCGGAGCGGCGGCACATGCGTCGAGCAGTTCCGCAAGGACGCGACGCGGGGTCTTCGACCCGTTTCGATACGCCCGCCTGAGTGCGGCAATCGACAATTCGCAACTTCTCATCGAGTCTCTCCTTTCCCTCCGCCCGTCCCGCGTTCCGAACCGGACCGGCGTGGAAACGCGGAACGGACGAGGTTCAATTCGTCTTCACTGCGAACAGACACTGTCCGCTCTTGACCTCGTTCCCGGCGGCACAGAAGATCCGGACGATTTCACAGTCGGACTCCGCGGCTACCGGGATTTCGGTTTTCATGCTCTCGAGCACCGCCAGAATCTCTCCGGCGCGAACTCGTCTGCCGGGCTCGCTGACGTTCAGTTTCCAGAGACTGCCCGCAACCGGCGAGTAAACCCCGCTCTCGTCAGGTTTCAACTCGGCCTCCTCCGCGGGCGCGGCGCTTTCGACCGCATGGCTCTCGAAGGTAAGCTGACCGTTGGCGATCCAGCGCGCCTTCTCCTCTTCAAAAGCCCGTTTCCGCTTCGTCTCGAAAGCCTCGATGGAAGCGGCGTTCCCCTCGAGGAACCTCTCATATTCCTGAATGTCGAATACGCTCTCTTCCATGCGGATATGATATTTTCCCGCGATGAAGTCGCGCCGGATTTTCAACAGTTCGTCTGCTTCGACCGGGAAGAACCGGACCTGATCGAAGAATCGGAGCAGATAAGGCCTGCCCTCCTCGAACTCCGGCGTGACGTTGAAGCGGTTCCACATCTGGACCGTCCGACCGACGAACTGATAGCCTCCGGGCCCCTCCATTCCGTAAACGCACATGTACGCGCCGCCGATGCCGACGGCGTTTTCGGGCGTCCAGGTCCGGGCGGGGTTGTACTTGGTCGTGACCAGACGGCGGCGCGGATCCAGCGGCGTCGCCACCGGCGCACCGAGATAGACGTCTCCAAGACCCATTACGATGTAATTCGCGTCGAACACGATCTTTGCGACCTCCTCGACGGAATCGAGTCCGTTGATCCGCCGGATGAACTCGATGTTGTTCGGGCAGCACCAGGGGGCGTCCGGACGAACCGTGCTGACGTACTTCTGAATCGCAAGACGTGTCGCCGGGTCGTCCCAGCTCAGCGGCAGGTAGACGGTGCGGGTCGGAACCGAGCGGATCGTCTCCGTTTTGAGCTTTTCGGCCAGAGCGGCGATCAACTTCAGAAGCTCCTCCTGCGTCATCTTCGCCGGATCGAAATGAATCTGAATCGAACGGATTCCCGGCGTGACGTCGAGAATCGCCGGCAGGTGCATCTCTTCGAGTTTCAGCATCCATGCATGCGCCGTGAAGCGGAGTCGCAAATCGATGACCGGCGGCCCGAATTCCAACAGAAAATTCGCGTCTCCGTCCTGACGGCAGACGATGTGCGACATGGCGTCCCCGCGATGAAATTCCGCCAGGACCGGCGACCCGGGCTCCACCCCAACTGGTTCCGCGACCGGGTGATCCGCCTTTTCCGGATGCTCCAGAATCGCCTCGAGCGCCTCGCGACGTTCAGCGGCCTGCGCCGGAGTGACGGGGACGAACTTCACCCTGTCTCCGC
Organism: uncultured Victivallis sp.; assembly: GCA_964590295.1. Lineage (GTDB taxonomy): Bacteria > Verrucomicrobiota > Lentisphaeria > Victivallales > Victivallaceae > Victivallis. The sequence continues at coordinate 3,842 of CAZPWP010000048.1, read as the reverse complement.
TGCGGAGCTGCCCGACTTTCCAGAGATCCGCCGTGATGATCGTCGCCGGACAGACGAACCCGCCGAGACTCGGACCGTCCTTGCCGAGAATCACCGGCATGTCGCCCGTGAAGTCGATCGTTCCGACGGCGTAGGCGTTGTCGTGCAGATTGGACGGATGCAGTCCGGCCTCTCCACCGTCCGGACGCGCCCATTTCGGCCGGGGCCCGATCAGCCGGACGCCGGTGCGCGAGGAGTTGTAATGAACCTCCCATTCCGCCCGGAAGAACTCCTCAATGTCTTCCTCCGTGAAGTAGTCGGGTGCGCCGTGCGGTCCGTAAAGAACGGCGATTTTCCAGCGGTTCCCGATGGACGGAAGCGCCTCCGCCGTCGGCAGCAGCGGTTCGGAAACCTTCCAGCTGCCGATATAGAGCACGTCACCCGCGGCGAGCGCCCTCCCCCCGTGTCCGCCGAACCGGCCGAGCGTGAATGTCGAACGGCTGCCGAGGTACTCCGGCACGTCGATTCCGCCGGCGACGGCGAAATAACAGCGCTGCCCGCAACGGGTCGTGCCGACTTTGAGCACATCGCCCCTCTTCGCAGAGACCGGCGCATTCCGGGGAATCTCCGTTCCGTTCAGTGTCGCCGGAAACTCTCCGCCGGTCAGAGCGAAGAGCGCATCCGTGTTGAAGCGGAGCGAGGCGCCAGAAAGCGTCATCTCCAGCCCCGGAGCCTCCGGCGCGTTTCCGACGATCCGGTTGGCCAGCCGAAAGCTGTACGCATCCATCGGCCCCGACGGCGGAACGCCGACCGCCCAGTAACCGATACGGCCGGGATAATCCTGAACCGCAGTCTGCGTTCCCGGGGAGAGAATTTCAAACGTCGGCGCAGAATACGCATATTCTTTCAGCAGCCAGGTTCCGGCCCGCCCCTCTCGGAACGGCGCCATGCCGAGCACGTCGCGCAACAGCAGAAGATTGGTTTCAAATCCGGCGATCTCGGTGGCATGGAGCGCCTCTTCCGCCTTGCGGATCACCTCGGCGCGGTCTCCGCCTTTCACGATGATCTTCGCGAGCAGCGGATCGTAGAACGCGCTGACTTCGGTCCCGGTCGAAATCCAGGTGTCGCACCGGACGCCCGCGGGAAACGCCGCGCGCGTGACCAGTCCGCTCGACGGCTGAAAGTTCCGACCGGGATCCTCCGCATAAATCCGGAACTCCATGGCCGCCCCCTCGGGACGGAAACTCTCTCCCTGCCGGAACGGACTCTCCCCGGCGGCGAGCCTCACCATCCACTCGACCAGATCGACGCCGAACACGGACTCCGTGACGCCGTGCTCGACCTGCAGCCGCGTATTGACTTCCAGAAAATAGAAACGATCCGCCTCGCTGTCGTAGATGAATTCGACGGTTCCGGCAGAACGGTAAGCGACTCCCTCCGCGAGCCGACGGGCCGCCTCATGAAGCGCGCGCCGGGTCGAGGAGGGCAGATTCGGCGCGGGAGTTTCCTCGATCACTTTCTGGTTGCGCCGCTGGACGGAGCAGTCGCGTTCGCCGAGAATCGCAACGCCGCCCTTCCCGTCGCCGAAAATCTGCACTTCAACGTGGCGGGCCCGCTCGACGTACTTCTCCAGAAAGAGCCCGGAATCCTTGAAGTTGTTGCGGCTCAGGCGTCCGATCCGCTCGAACCCCTCTGCAAGCTCCTCGTCGTTCCGGCAGATGCACATCCCGATTCCGCCGCCGCCGGCAGTGCTTTTGAGCATCACGGGGTAACCGATTTCCGCGGCGGCCCGTTTTGCCGCCTGAACCTCATCCAGGAGGCCGCTGCCCGGGACAAGCGGAACGCTCCAGCGTTCCGCAAGTTCCCGAGCCTTGTGCTTGAGTCCGAAGTCGACGAGCTGCTCCGGCGTCGGCCCGATGAACTCGATTCCGTTCTCGGCGCACAGCCGTGCAAATGCGGCGTTTTCGCTCAGAAAACCGTAACCGGGGTGAATCGCCTGCGCTCCGGTCCGGCGGGCGGCGTCAAGAATCGCCTCCACATTCAAGTAGCTCTCCGCGGCCGACGCCGGGCCGACCCGCACCGTCTCATCCGCCTGCAGAACGTGGGCGGCGGTCGCGTCCGGATCCGAATAGACGGCGACGGACCCCACCCCCATCTTTCTGAGCGTGCGGATGATGCGGCAGGCGATTTCGCCGCGGTTCGCAATCAATACTTTCGTAAACATGATCGTTTGTCACTCCTCCTGATCCCAGATGATCATCTCGACCGGCGTCGGATTGTAATCATTGCAGGGATTGTTCAACTGCGCACAGTTCGAGACGAGAACCAGAACATCCATCTCCGCAAGCAGATCGACGTATTTTCCGGCGCCGGAAATGCCGTCGGCGAATTCCAGACGCCCGCTGTCGTCGAGCAGGACTTTCGTGAAAAAATTCAGATTGCACGTCTGGTCGCGCTTGCTCATCCCCGGCGTCTCCAGAAACTTCCGGACAAAAGTGTCACGGCAGCTGTGCATGTAACGGGTCCGATCGGTGTAACGGATCGTGTTCCCCTCCGCGGAGCAGCCGCTCCCGAGCGTGTCATGTTCGCCGCAGGTGTCCGCCACCACCCGGAACATGACGTTGTCGTCGTTGGAACGGATTTCGGTTCCAAGTTCGATCAGCGCCTTGCGTTGAGCTGCCAGCGTATTGTTGACGTTGTAGCGCTCGGCCGGGTTGTTCGCATTGCAGAGAAGCATGTCGACGGACTGGTTGCCGCAGAGATCGATGATCCGCAGGATCTGCCCTTTCTTCACGGTGTGCATCCAGCCGGTTCCGGCCTTGACGGTTTCCGAACAGACGGCGGAAGTCCTGTCGCGCGGGATGTCCAGCAGCTTATCGTTCATGTTCTTCTCTCCATTTCAGTTATCCCAGATGATCATTTTGACCGGCGTCGGATCGTAGCCGTTGCAGGGATTGTTCAGCTGCGGGCAGTTCGACACCAGAACGATGACGTTCATCATCGCCTGCAGTTCGATGTATTTCCCCGGCGCGGAGATGCCGTCGGCAAAATTGAGCCGGCCATCCGCGTCGAGCGGAACGTACATGAAGAAATTCAAATTGTTGACCTGATCGCGTTTGTCCATCCCCGGAGTCGCAAGCAGTCTGGCCAGAAACGTCTCCCGGCACGCATGCATGTAGCGCGTATGGAATCCGTAACGGATCATATTGCTTTCGCAGGAGCAGGCGCTGCCGAGCGTATCGTGATCTCCGCAGGTATCGGCCACCACCTTGAGCATGACGTTGTCGTCGTTGGAGCGCAACTCGGTTCCCAGCCCGACGAGAGCGTTCCGCTGCGCTTGAACCGTCTGCTGGACGCTGTAACGTTCATAAATGTCATCGGCGTTGTAGAAAATGGTGTCGACCGCCTGATTGCCGTTCACGTCGACGATTCGCAGAACCTGCCCCTTTTTCACGGTGTGCATCCAGCCGTCACCGGCCTTGACGGTTTCGACGTGGACGGCATCGGCCTCGTTGCGATTGCTTTCAAGATATTCCGTAACCATGACATCACCTCACGCAAGATAAAGTTCAGTTGCAATGAAACCCCGCTCGTTCTCCGGACACCAGGTGAAGCAGGGATCCTCTTTCGCCCCGGGGTCGCAGCGGTAAACCGTTGCCTTGATCGGTTTGCGCGGATATTCGGTTGCGGGGGAAAGCGGATGCATGCCGGTATCGAGAATCACCAGCGTATCGATCTCCGCACGCAGGTCGACGTAATCGCCGGGGCTGGAGTTGCCCTCGATGAAACGCATGGCGCCTTTTTCGTCCACAACGACCTTGGAGAAGAAGTTGATGATCTCCGTGAAGTCGCGTTTGGTCATA
>CAZPWP010000047.1:0-11331 GCA_964590295.1 uncultured Victivallis sp. | reverse complement strand
TCCATCTCAATGCAGCGGTGCCGCATCGTTTCACCTTCAACCTGGAGTTCGACTATCTGAACGAATCCGGAAAAATCTTCTTTTTCGAACGCATGTTCCAGACCACGCTGTCGGCGGAGAAAAAATGTCGTCTGACGGCAATTCCCGATCTCCCCCCCCGGCGATTTCCGTACGGTTCGCCAGTCTCTCTACTATCTGGGCAGTGACACCACCAACGTCGAACGTCTCTCCGCGCGGGAAGCATAATGTCGGGCCAAATCGCAGAACCGTTTTGCGCAGAAAAACCGGGTGGGATTCTGACGGAATCCCCCTCCTTCCGGAAAGGCGGAAGAAAACTACGTCCGGAAGAGCGCGCGCAGTTCCCGCACCTTGTCGACAACGTCCGGCGCCTGCGTCACCTCGGTCACCATCGCGATGTGGCGGGCCCCCGCGGCGAGAAGTTCGGGAATCTGCGCCGCCTTGATTCCGCCCATCACCGAAAAGGGCAGATTCACCTGCGGGGCGATGCGGCGGATCGCCTCCACGCCGAGCGCGCCGCAGAAGATGCTTTTTGTCCGGGTCGGATAGATCGGCCCGATGTTGATGTAATCGGCTCCGGCGCGGCGCGCGGCGAGCGCCTCCTCCAGATTGTGGGTGGAGTTCCCGAGCCAGAGTTCGGGAGCGATCGCACGGGCGGCCTCGATCGGCAGATCCTCCTGCCCGAGATGGACTCCGTCGGCTCCGGCGGCGAGCGCCACATCGACATGGTCGTCGATCATCAGCAGAACGCCGTGCCGGTTGGCCACCGGGCGGCAGGCCACCGCAAGGTCGTAGAGAAACTTTTTGCCCTTCTCCTTCTCGCGGAGCTGGATCAATGTCACTCCGGTGGAGGCGGCCGCCTCGAAGATCTCCATCACCGGCCGCCCGAGGGTGAATTCCGAGGAAATGACCACATAAAGATCGCTCGCCTCGAATGCGGCGGCCCGTTCCGATTTGCTTTTGAAGCAGGAGTCCGGCATGGAAGATTCACCTCTTTTTTACAAATTCGCCGCACTCCCCCATCGAATCGGCGGCTTTTCCATCTCTGCCGCAGAGCGGCCGGAACGGGTGTTCGATGAAATGGATGCAGTTCCGGCAGAAGCGGCCGTAATTTTCATCCGGGGAAAGGTCGGCCTTCGTCGCGGCCTCGGCGCCGTCGCGGAGCAGTGATGCAAAACGGTCAGCTGCACGTTTGGCCGACGCGGCGGAATCTCCGGCCTGCTCCTTTTCCGGTGCGCCGAGCTCGCCGCCGCAGAGCACACAGACAAACCGGGTTCCGGCGACGCGCCACCCGTCGGTGACGGTCTTCGTCTTCACCACGGTCCGTTCCCCGCAATGAGGGCAGACCAGCGATTCTCCGGCTCGCATTCGATTTTCCTCCGGCGGTTATCCATTCAATCCGGCATTAATATACTCCGCCGAAGGGGAATTGCAACAGCCGGAAACGGAATTCCCGGACACTCCGCCGCTAATTAAAAACGTTGGAAATGATCTCTCTGGATTAATTCAGCTTTCCGGAGGAATGCAGACCAGTTCTTCTCCGGGAGTGAACTCTTCCAATGGTTCGAGAAAATCATTCACCAGAGCAAAGAGTCTGCGTGAATTCGGCTGGGGTCCGATTTGAGGATGTTCCCATTTTTGTTTTCCGCACAGAAACGGGATCAGCAGGTGAAATCCCATTTTCAAAGTGGTTCCGTCACAGCATGGACGATTCCAGAGTTCGATGCCCAGTCGCTTCGCATACGCGGCAAGCCGACTCCACCCCTCCAGATTGAAAACACTGTAGGTGAGAGACAAAGTACGACCGAGTTCGAACGGCTGGACCCCCGGCTGCATCAACTGCACCGACAGGCGCGGCACCGATTTCTCCAGAAGTTGACGTCCGGCGATTTCCGAATGCTTCAGAAAAACCGCTGTCGCAACCAGTTGAGCATCATACCAAGTTCCATGGTTGTTCCTGTGAACCTCTTCCTTTCGCGGAAACGGATCTCCGATCAGCCAGAGGAAGTAATCCGTAAACCAGAGGCGCAGCTGCGCCAGATTTTCCGGAGTCCACTCTTTTGTGAACGGTAGAGATGCCACAGCTTCCAGCAGTTCACAGAAAAAATGTCCATCAATGAGTCCGGCAGGATGCCCGGAACAACTGCCGGGGGTGAATTGCGCAAATTTGAGATGAGGTGTCATTGCCGTTTCCGGGTCGAGAAACCAGCATTTCAAAAATCTGCCGGCTTTTTCCGCATACTCCATGCGATCGGACAGGCGACTGACTGCGGCCAGAATTCCAACGTTGCGGCACATCCGTATCAACGGAAACAGGTCATATTTTTCATGCTCCGGATTGACAATTCCGTCCCGTTGAATCCAGGGAAGACCATCAGGCGTATCCGGATTCGGCCAGTTGTATTTTGAGAGGCTGATGTAGTCGTGAATGTTTCCCGTATGTGTGGGCACCGTCCGCCGGGTGACACTTAATTCCGGTTCAGCCAGAATCGCATCCGCCCGACGATTCAGGCAAAGACGTACATCCTCCGGCAGAATGAGTTTCCGCTTCCGCCAATACTCGTCGTCGCAGAGAAATATGCTTCCATTCATATCGCTTCCACTCAATTGCCTGAACCGAATTTGTTTTTCTGAAAATAGCGGAGGAGGACTTTTTTCCGATCCGTATCCTGTTTCGTCGGCGCGATGTCGTTGATGTCATCGCCGTGCTCGACACTCCAGTAATCCCATTCCCGAAAGGCGTGATACGTCCAGTTCCAGCCATACTCTTCAAACAGAGAGACGGCATCCTCCAGATATTGCGCGCCTCCTTTGGCAAAGCGTATGACGGAGAATTCCCCGACATAGATTTTCGCTCCATATTTCAGCTGGAAATCCCGTACCGGTTTCATCGATATGCGCATCTGTTCCAGATCAAACCAGTAACCGTCATATTTCCCCGGATAGCCTTTGACTTTCCCCAGCTTCGCCTGCTTGAACTGATCGGCGATTCCCTGATGGGTATATTCTCCGGGTTGATAAAAATGGAACGTGTAGAGAACGTTCTTCAACGGGAGCGGCCGCAGCTTGGGAAATGTTCTTGCCTTCGCCCACTCGTCGCAGGTGACGATCAGCAGCTTTTCCGGATCGATCTTCCGGATGGCGTTCGCTGCCTGCTCCTGAAGCCAGAGATAGTCGTATTTGGGCATGCTCATGCTCTGATCCGGTTCATTGACCAGATCGTATGCGACGATGATATCCTGATCCTTGTAGCGTTCCGCAATCTCTTCCCAGCAGGAGAGATACAGATCTTTATACGTATCTTCGTAAAACATCCGGAATGCGCTTTGCGGAGTCGCCTGTACACGTTTCCCGTCGGAGGCGGTCCCCAGCAACTGCATCTTGCCGTACCGTCCGCCCGGCGGGGTGTGCATATCAAGGATGACATAAATATTTTGTTTTTTGAACTCGGGGAGCAGATTGTCCAGATTCTTCAGGCAGCGTTCCAGCCAGTTCCGATATTTTGCCGGATCGCCGGCCAGACTCCGTGGAACATTGAGTTGATACCGCATGACATTGGCCTTCCAGCGCCCCAGTTCTGTAATATCCTCTTTTTTGAGTTTCAACGGCTGCGGACTCATCACTCCGCGCAAAGTCGGAAGTCTTTTGGCGGAATCGGTGTATTCGCACCGGAAATTTTCCGGAAGCTCCGGAGAGTAATGTTTAAATTCCTGAATGGAGAAGTTCCGAAATGCCACCGTGCCGGATGTATTTTGAAGTCCGACCACCAGTTCCGCTTTTTTGGCAATGTCTTCCGGCACGGAAAGCATGATCTGGGTGGTTGTCCAGTCATAGGTTCCGTAACGTAAACCGGACATCCGCGTTTCAAAATACTGTTTCTTTCCGTTCTGCCGGAGAACCAGCATAAATTTGACTCCGTGGTACATCGCGTTTTTGGCCATCTTTACATTGTCTGCCCGGACATCCACTTTCAGAAGGATCTCCTTCCCGATGTATGGCGTCATGTCAATGTCCTGTATCTGAAACGACCGAGAGACGGTTTCAGGAGCGGAAACCGTGAGGATTTTTTCCCCGTTTTCCATTTCCCATTTTGCATTTTTATCAAGCCGCCATCCCGCCTCGGGAGCTGCTGTTGCGGTACTGCACAGCAATAACAGAACAACTGTTCGAAATACATTTCTTTCTCGGTTCATAGTATTGATTCCTCCTGTTCAAGTTAATAGAATAATTCTCCGGAATCATCATTCAGTTTATTCGTGAATTTGTATCGATTTATCAGCGTCGAACTTCCATATGATCCGACGTGACCATCCAGGACAAACGCATTTGCTTTCCGGTGATGCCGCATATGGATCTTGTAATCGCTTGTTGACGCATTGGGGAAAAAGTAAAACATCCAACTTTGTCTCCAAGCGTTTCCATCGGCATCGAAGTCTGCGGAATCAGCCAGATAAATAACATCGGACGGATTTCTGATGGCGGAAGTCCATTTATAAAATTTAGAAATCCGTTTCGTATTCAAGAACGGGAAATAGGTTTGGTCCCAAAACGTGGAATCCGCTTTGTAATAGGCAACCATGCCATAAGTTCTGGACATGCTGGAACCAGTGGGTGACGGCGCCAGGGACGGACATTCTCGAATGCCTCGCGGATCAATCAGTTTCAGCTTAAGCAAGGTTGTGCTCCATGGCTGAGGTGCCAAGTCCAAACCTTCCCAGCCAGTCGGACAGAGATAACCATCAAAGCTGTCACTATAAGCGAGAGAGGCGATTCCGCATTGCCGGATTCTTGAAATACAGCTTACAGACTTGCCCCTTTCCCTCGCCTTATTCAGAGCAGGCAGAAGCAGACTTGTCAGGATCGCAATCACTGCGATTACGATAAGGAGTTCGATAAGACTAAATTTCTTCTTCATGAAAAGTCCTTTCCGTTGGTTTACTCTCCATCGAAACAGTTCGTATTGATGACCACTGAAGTGGACGAGCCATCGATCTTCCACTTCAGTGCTGTCTCCAACCACACTCTGTCAAAGGAACAGCTCCACTCCCTGCTGTTGACTGTCGGCATCCGATTCCCGGTGAAATTTCTCATATTCCTCCCTGCATCTGCTATGAACGTTTCCCGGATTTCCCGATTCCGAAACCGTTTCTTCCCCCCGGAACATCCGTGCATCACGATAATAATTATACCGTAAAAGTTTCGGACTCACAAGAGCGGCAGGCCGGAAAATACTGAAACAAAATGAACAATGGGTTGAAAAAAATCCGATCCTGTGGCAATTTATCCGATGCAGGGAGGAGGTCATGACCGGAAAAATCACCATGAAAGATCTGGCGCGGGAAGCGGGCTGTTCCCGTCCGCAGGTATCGCGGGCTTTCAACGGAAAACCCAACGTCGCTCCGGAGGTGCGGGCACGGGTGCTGGCGGCGGCCGAGCGGCTCAACTACCGGAATACCGCGAACCGTCACCAGATCCGAATCGTCGTAATCGTCCGGGACACCAGCGGCATGTACGGCCCGCTGATGCTGGATGCTCTGGTGAAAAACGCCTGTGCCCGGAAGTGGGTCTGTCACACAGTCTTCGAACAGAATATCCATGAAATTCCCGACTGCTTCTACGACGGCGCCGTCTGCCTGATCTACAACAGGAACTGGGCGAGAAAATGGGAGAAGGAACGGATAATGCCGCTGGTCATGATCAACAGCTACGGTACCGCGTTCGACAGGATCTGCTCCATTGATCCGGATCCCGGAGACGGCAGCCGACTTGTCCTGCAGCATTTACAGCAGCTCGGCCACCACCGGATTGCACGAATTCATTTCGTCGGCACCGACGAGGAGGAGTACCGGCGCGGTGAGAAGGAATTCCTGCAGGAGGCCGCCCGGCTCAAGCTGGGCGATTCGGTGCGGAACTTCCAGTTCGTCCTCTCGGAGACTTCGCTGGAAGACGGCATCAAGGCGGTGCTGTCGCAGGGCTTCACCGCAATTCACATGATCCATCAGTCGCTGGGAATCCCGGCGGCGAAGATCATTCAGGATGCAGGGTATCGGATTCCGGAGGATGTTTCACTGGTCACCTTCGAACTGCCCCGCATCTCCTGCTATCTCACGCCGGCGCAAACCACGATCGATTTCGACTATCAGGAGCTGGCCCGGCGGGCCCTCGACGAACTGTATCTGCGAATGCACGGGAAAGACTCCGGCTGCGGAGCGATTCTCGTACCGAATCTGCTGCATATCCGCGACTCCAGCGGTCCCTGTCGCGCGTGAAGAGTGAAAATGAAAAACGGGAGCATCCCCCCCGTGGAAAAGCTCCCCCCTCGGCCTGAACCGGCATTCCGGCGGAGAAATTATTCCCACTCGATCGTGCCCGGCGGTTTCGCGGTGATGTCGTAGACCACCCGGTTCACGCCATCCACTTCGCGGACGATTCGCTCCATCATCGTTTCCAGCAGCTCCCACGGCAGGCGCACCACCTGCGCGGTCACCGCATCCACGCTGTTGATCGAACGGATCGCAATCACATAGTCGTAGGAACGGTGCCCGTCCTTGACCCCGACCGTCTTGACCGGAACGAAAATCGCGAAGGTCTGCCAGGTCTTGTGGTACCAGCCGGCTCTGATCAGCTCCTCGGTCACGATCGCGTCTGCATCGCGCAGCATCGCCAGCGTATTGCGTTCGATCGGCCCGACGTGGCGGACGCCGAGCGACGGCCCGGGAAACGGATGGCGGTCGATGAGTTCGGAGGGCAGCCCGAGCATCCGCCCGACCGCGCGCACCTCGTCCTTGAACAGCCGTTCGACCGGTTCCACCAGCTTGAACTTCATCTCCTTCGGCAGACCGCCGACGTTGTGATGGCTCTTGATGACGCCGTTCGGATTGCCGTCCAGCGGAATGCTTTCGAGAATGTCCGGATAGATCGTCCCCTGCCCGAGGAACGGCGCGTCGATCTTCGCCGCCGCTTCCGCGAAGACGTCGATGAACTCCTTGCCGATGATCTTGCGCTTCTGCTCCGGATCGGCGACGCCGCGGAGCTTGTCGAGGAAGCGGTCGGAGGCGGCGAGGCAGCAGAGGTGCATGTGGAAGTTGCGGGCGAAGATCTTCTGCACCATCTCCGGCTCGTTCTTGCGCAGCAGCCCGTGATTGACGAAGACGCAGGTGAGCTGTTTGCCTATCGCCTTGTGGATCAACGCCGCCACTACCGAGGAGTCCACGCCGCCGGAAAGGCCGAGCACCACCTTCTGGTCGCCGACCAGCTTCCGGATGTCAGCGATCGCCTCCCCGATGAAGCGCTCCATGGTCCAGCTGCCGGTGCAACCGCACTTTGCACGGCAGAACTCGACTGCCTCGTCGCCCTTCCCGACCACGCCGCCGCAGAGGTCGAGCGTCGGCAGCTTCAGGGCGTCGAACTTCGCCCGCGCTTCCGGCCGGGCCGGAACGCCCGCATCTGCGCACAGGATCAGTCCGACCGGAGCTTCCTGCATCACACGTTCCGCCGGAACCGTGCACGGCATGACCATCGTGTAGATGTGCCGATCCCGGATGGCGCGGGCGAATTTCTGAATCTCTTCACAGCCGAAATTCACCAGCACTACAGTTTCAGGTGTCTGTCTCATACTCTCCTTCCCGGTTTGTTGAGAATGAGGTAACATAGCGCCCCTTTGCCGGAAATGCAATCCGGATTTCTCTCTCCGCCGAAAAAAGAAACCGGAACGGCTTTTCCCGAGACTTTTTCCGCCTTTCGGTTGCAAAAGCGCACAAGTTGCGCTATTTTTGAAAAAAATCCGGATACGAAAGCACTTCCAATGTACAACAACAAGAAAACCGTCGTGGTCATGCCCGCCTACAACGCGGCAGAAACTCTGCTCCGCACCTACCGGGAGGTGATCGCACAGCCCTTCGTCGACCAGGTGGTGGTGGTGGACGACGCCTCCGGCGACGAGACCGCCGCCATCGCCCGCACCCTCGACGGAGTCATCTTCCACCGGCTCGAACGGAACCGCGGCTACGGCGGCAACCAGAAAACCTGCTACAAACTCGCCCTCGAAGCGGGCGCCGACATCGTCATCATGGTCCACCCCGACTACCAGTACACTCCGCTGCTGATTCCAGCCATGGCGTCGATGATCGGCAGCGGACTCTACCACTGCGTGCTCGGTTCACGCATCCTCGGCGGCAGGGCGCTCGCCGGAGGGATGCCGCTCTACAAATACATCAGCAACCGTTTTCTCACGCTGGTCGAAAACGGCTTTCTCGGCATCAAGCTTTCGGAATATCACACCGGTTACCGCGCCTTCTCCCGAGAACTGCTCGAATCACTCGATCTGGCCGGCAACTCCGACGACTTCATTTTCGACAACGAAATGCTCGTCCAGATCGCCTGGAGCGGCGCCATCATCGCCGAAGTGAGCTGCCCGACCCGATACTTCCCGGAAGCGTCCAGCATCAACTTCCGCCGCAGCGCCGTCTACGGCCTCGGCTGCCTGCATGCCGCGCTGCGTTACCGGCTCGCCTGCTGGAAGTTGCTGCCGTGGAAGAAACTTCCTCCGGAACGACGCGCTCTCATGAAAGGGGCCCGCAACAGTGAAACTCCCTGAGCTTCTCCGCCATCCGGCGTGCGCGATCTTTGTCGTCGTTCTGCTCTGCTGCGGCTGGTTCTACGCTCAGGGCGGCTGGAACCAGAATTCCCGCTACGACATGATCTTCTCCTTCGTCGAACCGGGTACACCGGATTTTCTCTCCTTCCGGATCGATCATTTTCTGGTCAATCCGGCCAAAACTCACAACACCGGAGACTGGGCCTTCCACGACGGGCACTACTACTCCAACAAAGCTCCGGGAGCCGGTCTGCTCGGCATCCCCTTCTACGCAGCGCTCTACTGGGCGGAGTATCCGTTCCACCGCGGCGTCATTCCGCCCCGGCTGGATATGTTCAACGCCTGGGCGATCAACCTCTTCGTCTCGGTCCTGCCGGTCGCCGCCGCGGCAGCGCTCCTGTATCTCACGCTGCTGCGGCTCGGCTGCGGCGAACGATGGTCGGCGTTCTGGGCGCTCGCCTTCGCGCTGGCGACGCCGGTCTGGCCTTACAGCACGATGATGTGGGGGCACCCGCTGGCGGCGGCAGCGTTGGTATTCGCCCTCTTCCACCTGGTCCGAAACGGAAAATACGACCTCCTCTTCTGCGGTTTCTGGTGCGGAGCCGCCGTCCTCGCCGACTACCTCGCGCTGCCCGGCGCGGCGGCGTTCGGCGTCTACCTTCTGCTGCGCTCGCCGAAGACGATCTGGAAGTTCATCGCGGGCGGGCTCCCGATGCTGCTCCTCTTTGCCGGATACCACGCCTGGTGTTTCGGAGCACCGTTCACCCCGGCGACCATGTTCAACAATCCGCAGTTTCTCGAAGCGGACAAAACCGGTGGAATGCTGGGAGCATTCTCGCCGCTGATCGCGTTGAAACTGCTCTTCGGCTCCTATCGCGGACTCTTTGCCGCCTCGCCGCTGCTGCTGGCGGCGATTCCCGGCTTTCTCCGGCTGCTCCGCCGCAACCGCGCGGCGGCGTGGTGTACGGCGGGCGCGTTCCTCGCCGGGCTCTGGATCAACGCCGGATTCAACGGCTGGCACGGCGGTTCGACCACCACCGCCCGCTATCTGATTCCATTGATTCCCTGCCTGCTGCTGCCCGCCTCCCTGTGGAAGCCGCGCACTCCAGCGGCGAAACTCCTGCTGATCGGCCTCGCCGTGCTCTCCTGCTTCAACATGCTCGCCATCGCCTCGGCGACGCCGATGGTGGCGGAACAGTTCCGCAGTCCGCTCTACGGAATGACCTGGGAGCTTTTCTTCCAGGGCGCGGTACGGCTCTTCCCGCTCAACGGAATCCGGACCTACTTTCTGGATCCGGCGGTATGGAAGGAGCTCTATCCCATGGCCTCCTTCTCACTCGGCACGCTGCTCTTCAGCTGGAAACCGCCCGCCTCCCTCCTGCTGCTCGGACTCCTCGTCTTCACGGCGCTGTGGCCTCTGCGCCCCCGCCGGACGGAACTCCGGGCGCTGCTGCCGCACTCCCTCCCGCAGCCGGAAGCGCTGACGCTGCCGGCTGCCGGAGCGCTGCTGCTCTATCTCCTCTTCCCCGGCGATGTGCCGTGGTCGGCGGCGGAAGCGCAAATCCAGCAGGCGGCACTCGACGCCGACAAGGCAAACCTCTTCTACCGCGGGGAACTTCCCGGGCTCGATCCGTGGAGCGTCCGCTTCAGTCAGCTTCTGCTGCTGGTCACCGCCGATCCGGCGGGAGCGGTTCTGCTGCAGAGCCTGCTCTTCGCCGCAGTGATTCTCGTTTCCCTCCGCCGGATCGGAGGCGCGGCGGGATTCGACTGGCGCTTCCCGGCACTGCTGCTCTTCGCCTCCCCCGCCGTCCGCCACCTCTGCCGGATGCCGGGCGGCGCCGGATTCCGGCTGCCGCTGCTGCTCGCCCTCGCCGCGCTGGTGCTGCCGGAAATTCTCCGCAGTTCCGGCCGCCGCAGACGGCTGTGGTTCTTCGCAGGCGGCATGCTGACCGTCCTCCCCTGCCTGCTGCTGTCGCCGCCGGGAGAGCCGGGCGGCACGCTGACGGCGGGATTCCGTCTGCTCGGCGGTGCCGGATTCGCCCCCGAGTGGTTCCCGTCGTATCACATGCCCCTCGCCGCCGCCGGGGTGATCGTCACCCTTCTGCTCGCCGGCTTCGCGCTGGCCGGAGCGGTCGTCGCGCTTCGGCAGCGGCAGCCGGATTCACCGGCGACGCTCCTGCTGCTCTTCGCGCTCTATCTCGCCATCGTTCTCGCCGTCGCCTCGCTGTGGCTCCCTGTCTCGCTGCTCTCGCCGCTGCCCGCGCTGCTGCTGATCTGGAGCGGCATCGAGTCGACCGGTCTCAAGGGGAAGAAGATCGCCCTCTGGAGCGGCGGTTTTCTGCTGGTCACGACGCTGCTTCTGGCGATGCGGATCCATACGAATGCCGGAACCCGTGACGGCAGACACGGTCCGACGCTGGGCTGCCAGCAGGAGCTGGTACAGGCCATCCGCAGCCGGGGCGAACAGGTTGGAAAGCTGGAGCTGCGCGACAACACCGGCCGCCCGCCGGAGACGCTGCGCACGCTGCTCCGCCTCGCGGAAGAGGGACGGACCACGATGCCCCCGCCGCCGGAAGATCCGCGCAGCTGGGTGGGCGAACTCTCCTTCGAGTCGGATGATCCCGCCTCCGGCTGGATGCGAATCGTCTTCGCTCCGCAGGAAGAAAAAACGCAGCCGTAACCATTCCGGCACGGCTGCATTCCGGTCGCGTCTCAAA
>CAZPWP010000046.1:2457-11373 GCA_964590295.1 uncultured Victivallis sp. | reverse complement strand
TCGGGAATGCTTCGTTCCTGTGCGAGGCTCCCGAATTCCACCATGCGCCGCGTCTGTTCCCGGCGCTTTTCCATGCCCGGTCCGGAGCGATGCCCCGTTCGATCAGGCCGCGTCGACGACGGAAGTTTTTCTTCCATTGCCGCCGGATCAGGTCGCGGAACCGCCGTCGCAGCCAACCGTCAAGCTCTTCGAATATGTTCTTGACTTCCGTCAAGTGGAAGGAATTGATCCAGCCGGTCAGTTTGGAATTGACTCCCGCTGCTGTCACGTCGATTCGCTGACCTCTGCCACCTCGGAAAAGTGACGGATGTCCTTCCCGGCGGGCAGAAGGAAATAACGCCCCCGCCGTTTTCAGAGAAACGACGGGAAAGGATGCGACCGGCGGAAACGATCAGCGGGCCAGCTTCTGTCGGAGCGGACGGAGGTCCACTCCATAGACTTGGGTTCTGCCGTTCCGGCAACCGTAGAACACCAGATACCGGCCGTTCGGAGAAACCGCCGGATGAGGATGCGAGAGTTGATAGGGCAATCCCGTCCAGTCATTTTCCCAGCCGGCAATTGGATAAATCACGGGGAGGCCATCGGATCCCGCGTTGCGGTAGTCCAGAAGCGAAAGCTGTCCGGGCACGGCAATGCCGTCGTCGATAATGAAATCCCCGACCGTGTCCGCGCAGATATGGTTGCTGCCATTCCGCTTGAAATTCCAGTCGGCGAAAATGTACTCCCAGAGGACCTTTCCTTCCGACGTCATCGCTCCGATGAAATTGCCGCCTCCTTTCGCCTGCCCGTGATAGACGATTCTGGTTCCGTCGTGATTCCAGCTGAGATGGGTTACCCGCTTGTTCGGATTGCGCGGCAGGATCGGCGTGGTTGCCGCAGTCCCGGAGTTGAGAATGAAGGTATCCGGCTCCCGGTCCGCCCGCTTCCGTTCTTCGCCCCGGCTGTAGAATTCCGGTCGGCCGCATTTCACGATCCAGAGCTCCGGCTTCACCGGATTCGGAAAGATGTGTGTCTGTCCCCAGGGATGAAAATAGAGCGCACGCAGATTCGTTCCATCCAGCCCGATGGACTGATAGAACATCGGCCACTGCGGATTCCGTCGACTGCTCTTCTTCAACGCTTCCGGGCGTTCACAGAAAATGAGGTGCTTCCCGTCCGTGGAGAAGATCGGAGCGGAAACACTCCAGCCGGACGGTTCTTCCGGAATCGCCTGCCGCACAGCATGACTGTCAAGGTCGATCAGTCGCAACTCCCGGGAGCCCTGACGGGCAACTGCGACCTTCCGATGACGCAGGGACGCGGCAATGTCAATTCCCTGATAACGAATGTTGCGAAAAAAATCTCTCCGTTCATCACCGGTGGCCGGAA
This sequence comes from uncultured Victivallis sp., assembly GCA_964590295.1. Taxonomy (GTDB): domain Bacteria; phylum Verrucomicrobiota; class Lentisphaeria; order Victivallales; family Victivallaceae; genus Victivallis. The sequence goes on along the minus strand of CAZPWP010000046.1, from coordinate 10,005 downwards.
ACCTCCCCGGTTGAACATCATGTACCGTCAAAATACCGTTTGTCAAATTTCCGCTCATCAGCAGGGTGGCGTTCCCCCGGAAAGCGGCAAAAATCACCTCATCTCCTCCCCCGGGGAAAGCGGTATCTTTATGAATGGTCGGTCCCTGGTTGTAAATTCCTTTCGTCGTCAGTTGACGCACCTCCAGCCCGGAAAGCGGATCCCGGTTTACAACCGATTCATTCCAACTCTGTCCAACCTTGAATTCCGCTGCAAAACCAGACAGAAGACAGGCAAAACACACGATCCATGCAGAAAAAAGACGCATTCAAACTCTCTCTCGGTTACCGTTCAATATCCTTTCCAGAAGACCAGTCCACTTCCGGCATTGAAATTATTCAGTTCCGCCAGCTCCTGCATCATCATCGAAGATGCGTGCCCATCCACATAAAGCTCCTGAATCCGCCCGCTGTGCATCTGCGTGATGTTGGTGAGGTAGTTGGAGAGGTTGGTTCCAACATTGGGCAAGTAGGTCGCCGGGAAATAGCGCCCCTGGCTGACGGAGTAAATCATCGTATCTGCCATCAGCAGCATGCCGCTCGGTCGCCTGATCTGCGGAAGCGGCGTACTGTAATCGTAGGGAACGCTGTCGGCGTCCAGCGACATCGCCCGGGGACTGATCGCATAATTGCGCCGCATCGGCCACCAGTCGTCCACATAAGGACGGGTCCGAACGGCAAATGGACAGGTGAACGCGGTGTTTTTCCCGAGCACGTTTTCAGAATATCCGATCAATTCGGCGATGCCGCCGTACAGAGTGACACCATCCCAGACCATGCCGTTGATGGCAAAAAAGTTCTGTCCCGGCAGATCACGATAGGTATCCATATACAGTTGCGAACCGACGCCGAGCTGTTTCAGATTGGAAATACACTGAATGCTCGCGGCCTTGTCCCGCGCCCGCTGCAGGCTGGGCAGCAGAATCGCCGCCAGAATTGCGATGATCGCAATCACAATAAGGAGTTCTATCAAGGTAAACAGCGTTCCGCGGGGGATGGATTTCCCCGGCTCGACTCCCCTTCCGGGGTGATGCAAGACCGCCCGGCATCCTCCAAATTTCAAGATTTCCTTCATGTTGCACCTCCTTGTATTCCGTTCAGAAATAGACGCTGAAAAAATGGACATCGTCGAGAATCGCGTTCCCGGCGGACGCGTAGTCGCACACCCGGGTGGTGAAGGAGCCGAAGTCCGCCTCGAACACACAGAGCGCCTCCTCCGAGGCGATCCGCCGCAGCCGGCAGTCGAAACCGGGCTCCAGCGCCGGACCGAACATCTCATGCTCCGTGTTGCCGATGAATTTGCTCCGCGCCAGCAGCAGCGGCCCGTAAACCAGCGTGCAGCCCGGCGCCGTGCGGAACATCCCCTCCATGCCCGGTTCGCTCCAACGCATCTCATACCAGCCGTCCGTCTCCTCCGGCGGCAGATGGCGGCGAATCTCCAGTTTCCGACCGAAACGAAGTTTGATTCCGGAGCGTCCCGCCGGAATTCTCTCTTCGATCCATTCGCCCGACGCCTCGCGCCGCACGCCGCCGCACTCGATCTCCGCCGAGGTCGCCCAGCCGGGAATCCGCAGCCGCAGCGGCACATCGGCCGCGCCGGAGAGCTCCAGCGTCAGGAGCACCTCCCCCCGACCCGCGTAATCGCCGGAGAGCGCGAACGAAAGCTCTCCGCCGCCCGGAAGCGGGAACTTCCCCTCCGACTCGACGTAGAGATTGATCGAAACCGCGCCGCCGTTCAGCGTCACCGCCGCCTGGACCGCGTTCAGGAAGCCGCGCGGCATGTTGTTCACACAGCAGTGGTTGCGCTTCATACCCGCCTGTTCGAAGACGACCAGATGCCGCCCGTGGCTGCGGACGCCGCGGGCCCCCCAGCCCCCGTCCCGGCCGGCGGCGGCGAGGAAGGGATTGAGAAACGCCCGTTCGAAATCGTCCAGATAGCGCTTCTCGCCGGTTTCGACGAAGAGTTCGTAGCAGAGCCGCATCCAGTGGAGTACGTCGCACGGTTCGGAGATCGCGTTGAGCTGTGCCGCCGCGTGGCGGAAGATGTCGTTGAAGCCGACGCTGAACAGCAGATTATACTCCCCCCGGTGCAGCAGCGCGTGGAAGGATTTCGCCGCTTCAAGCAGTTCCCGGTCCCCGGTCTCCCGGTAGAGTTCGATCAGCCCGTCGAAGCAGGAGAGCATTTCGTACACTTTCGCCCACTTCTCCGGTTCCGGATACCACTCGTGGACCGGGCGGCCGGAGAGGGCGTTGGCGATCAGGTTCGGCGCGAGGTTGTCGAGGCGTTTCCAGTCGGCGGCGATCTCCTTCGCGAAATCGAGGAACTCCGCGTTCCCGGTGGCGCGATAGAGCAGCACCATCGGCTTTAAAATCGAACCGCTCGGAATTCCGGCGAAAGTACCGGTCGAACCGAGCCGGATCCGGTGCTTCCGCAAGGAATGGATGAGATGCGCGGCCAGCCGTTCGGCCCCCGCGAGGATTTCCGGTTCCTTCAGCAGGCGCCACGCCTCGATCAGCGCCCAGAGCGTGTATTTGCGGCACCAGATGTTCCAGTTCCAGTTGCAGGGCCAGCCGAGCACCGGTTCCGTCCGGGCCGGATCGGCGGCAAACACGTTCATCGGGTCGCGGTAGGTAGCGAGGTAGCCGGAGGGTTCCTGCAAGGCGAGCAGCCGGTGCACTCCCTGCCGGATGAATTCCCGCAGCCCGCCGTCGTCGAAATATTCTGCGGCGCGCACCGCACCGATGATCCACTTGCCCCAGAACTCCCCCTGCCAGATGCCGTGCACTCCGGAGGCGTCGTCGAGCTTGTTGCGGAAGGCCTCCTCCGCCTCCTGATAGGCCAGGCGGCCCTCTTCCGAACGGAGGCGGCGGTTCAGAAACCGGTCCATCTGCGCGCCGACGCTTCCTTTGAATCGAATCGTTCCCGGTCGCGGCGATACGGTGGTCGAATGAGAAAAGTGTAACATTATTTTTTCCATCAGGTTGTTTTCTTTTTGTTTCTTTTTATATTATACTTGAAAATATCTGTAAAAAAATGGTGAAATATCCAAAAAACCTTTGATTTCGTCTAAATATGCCTCAGAAACTCAATCCGGCTTCCGAAGATGACCTGGTTTCGGGACGGACTGTCTGCATACCGGGATGCCGTCCCTGGTATCAGCGGTTCATCGCACCTTGGGGGATGATTTTCGTCCGTTCCGGTCGCGGCACTCTTTCCGGCGAAGGCAAGTCTTTTTCTCCGGAACAGGGGACGCTCATTCTGATGACTCCCGGTTTCTGTCACCGGTTCCTGCCGGAGCCGGGCTGGGAACTGCTCTGGTTTCACTTCCTCGCCCGTCCGCACATGGCGGAGGCACTGCAGTGGGCGCAGACGATTCCCGGAGCCGGAGCCGTCCGATTTTCCGGAAAGGAGGAGGCGACGATCTGGAATACGCTGCTCGAATCCCATCAGCTGGAACTGCTTCGTCCCCCGGGCTGGAATCCGCTGGCGATGCTGCTGCTCGAAAGTGTGCTGGTGCGCGGCTTCAACCGGATTCAGGCGGTCCGGGCGGAGCCGGATTCCTCCATCCGCCTTGCGCAGGAGCTGCTGCTCAACAGCAGCGACAGCGTGGACCGTATAGCCGCCCGCTGCGGCCTGTCGCGCGCGGCGCTCTTCGCGAAATTCCGGAAGGTGACCGGCATCTCTCCACGCCGATATCGGGAGTGCGCCATCCTCCGCCGGGCGGCGCGGCTGCTCGAACAATCCGGCCTCCCGGTCCGCGAAGTGGCCGAACAGTCCGGCATGCCTGATCCCTACTACTTTTCCACGCGCTTCCGCGAATTCTTCGGGATCTCGCCGCGGGAATACCGCCGCCGGGCGGTCGGTTCCCGGGAGGAGGGACCGTGATTTCCGCGGAAAGGTGCCCGATTTTCCCGCCGTCGGACTTGAAAAAAGCACACTCATATGGTATTGTCTGCAACCATCTGGAACTTCAGGAAAGAATCATGTACAACAGCATTATCTGCCGCTATCACGAAATCGCGACCAAAGGCAACAACCGCAATATGTTCGAACGCTGCCTGGTCGACAACATCTCCCATCTGCTCCGGGAAGTCGGCGTCTGCCGGGTCCACCGGGTCCGGGGGAGAATCTGGATAAACCGCGTCGACGGGACCGCCTTCTCCGCCGCCGAAATGGAGGCAATTCTGCCGCAGCCGGCGAAGGCGTTCGGACTGGAATCCTTCTCGCCGGCAGTGCGGCTCCCGGTCGATATGGACGCAATCCGCGAAGCCGCCGTCGCCATGGCGCCCGACGTGCTCGGCGCCGCACTGGAGAAGCGGGACAACGTGACCTTCCGCGTACGGGCGCGGCGGAGCAACAAGCGCTTCCCCTTCCGCTCGCAGGAGATCGAAATCGATCTGGTGAGCGCCATCGCCGCGCGGCTCGGGGAACGGCGCTTCAAACTCGATCTCGATCACGCCGAATATACCCTCGGCTGCGAGGTTCGCGACGAGTTTGCCGCGCTCTTCTGGAACTCCCTGCCGGCGCCCGGCGGGCTGCCGGTCGGGAGCAATCCGCGGGTGCTGACGCTGCTCTCCGGCGGCATCGACTCGCCGGTGGCGGCGTGGATGGTGATGAAACGCGGCTGTCCGACCGACTACATCACCTTTCACAGTTCGCCCTACACGCCGCCGGAAACCGAGGAGAAGGTGCGCCGCATCGCCCGCCATCTCAACTCCTGGCAGATCCGGGGGAAACTCCATCTCTGCAATCTCGCGCCGCTCCAGAAGCTGATCCGCGACTGCTGCAGCGAGCGGATGCGCACCGTCCTCTACCGCCGCGCCATGCTCCGCGTCGCCGAGCAGGTCGCGCTGCGGAGCGACTGCCGCGCGCTGGTCACCGGCGAGGCGGTCGGGCAGGTGGCGAGCCAGACGCTCAACAATATGAATACGATCAACCGCGCGGTCAACATGCTGGTGCTCCGTCCGCTGGTCGGAGCGGACAAGAACGAGTCAATCCGGATTGCGGAATCGATCGGCACGATGGAGCTCTCCTGCATCCCGGCACCGGACAGCTGTACCGTGTTCGCCCCGTCGAACCCGGCGACCTCGGTGCCGCTGGAACTGGCGGAAGCCGAGGAGCGGAAAATTCCCGAATATCCGGCAGTAATCGAGAAAATTATCGCAGATATCGTGACCGAGGCTTGACATTTGCCGGAAACGGCGTTAACTTTCAGATACGGATATTTACGGAGCCGCCGGTCGCTGACATTTGCCGGAGGCGGCGACATCGAAACAATCGCTTCAACACGGGGGTGAATTTTGGCCGGAGATACGGAATATGTGCTCGGGCTGCTTCTGGAGTACGGCATGGTCTCTCCGGAGCAGGTGGCCCAGGCCAAACAGGAGGCCGAGGAGAGCGGTGAATTCATCGACGCGGTCGAAATTCTCAAGCGCAAAGGTGTTGTTCAGGAACAGGAACTGCTCGCCATGCTCGCACAGCAGTACGGCATGGAGCTGCTCGACCTCAGCCATTACGATATTCCGGAAGAGGTGATCAACGCGATGAGCGGCGACATCGCGCTGCACTACCGGGTGGTTCCGGTGATGAAGCACGACAATCTGCTCACCATCGCGATGAGCGATCCGACCGACATGGAGACGCTCGACACGCTGCGCTACCTGCTCGGCGGCGACGTCGACGCAGTGATCGCTCCCCAGCGGCAGATCGACCTGCAGATTGCCAAGCACTACTCCGACGAGACCGAACAGGTCAACCGCTTCCTCGGAGACTCCAACATCGCCGACGCCGACATGCTGATCGAACAGAACGAGGAGGCCGCGGACAGCCGCCTCGGCGGCCCGGAGACGATGGAGGACGCCGACGCCCCGATCATCCGGCTGGTGACCAAGCTGCTGATCGACGCCTACAAGATGAAGGCGTCGGATATCCACTTCGAGCCGATGGAGAAACGCTACCGGGTCCGCTACCGGGTGGACGGCGCGCTCCGCGAGGTGGACGGGCCGCCGAAGTATCTGCAGGCCAACTTTACCAGCCGGGTCAAGATCATGTCCCACCTCGACATCACCGAGAAGCGGATTCCGCAGGACGGCCGCATACAGCTCTCGGTCAGGGACAAGGACATCGACCTGCGCGCCGCATCGATTCCTACGACCCACGGCGAGAGCGCGGACATGCGAATCCTCGACAAGGCGAGTATCCAGCTCGACATTCCGAAGCTCGGATTCTACGCGGACGACCTCGAACTGGTCAACCGCATCATCAGCCTGCCGGACGGCATCTTCCTGGTGACCGGTCCGACCGGTTCCGGCAAGACCACCTCGCTCTACGCTTTCCTCAATACGATCAACACGCCGAGCCGCAAGATCATCACCGTCGAGGACCCGGTCGAATACCAGCTGCCCGGCATCAACCAGGTGCAGGTGGACCGGCACGTGGAAATGACCTTCGCCGCGGCGCTGCGCTCGATGCTCCGCCAGGCACCGAACATCATCATGGTCGGAGAGATCCGCGACGTCGAAACCGCCGAAATCGCCATCAACGCCGCACTCACCGGCCACCTGGTGTTCAGCACGCTGCACACCAACGACGCGCCGGGCGCGATCACCCGACTGGTCGATATGGGAGTGAAACCGTTCCTGGTGGCGACCGCGCTGCGGGCGGTGATGGCACAGCGGCTGCTGCGCCGGATCTGCCCGAACTGCAAGAAGCCCTACACGCCGAGTGCGGCGGAAATCAAGATGCTGCACCTTTCGCAGGAGTACCTCGCCAACCACCAGTTCTACAAGGGCACGGGGTGCAAGAAGTGCGGCCACACCGGATACAAGGGCCGGATCGGCATCTACGAAATCTTCCAGATCACCGAGGATATCGCGCGGCTGGTCTTTGCGAATGAATCCTCCGGCGTGATCCGCGAGGCGGCGCGCCGGGCGGGAATGCGTTCGCTGCGCGACGATGCGATGCGCAAGGCGGAGGCGGGAATTTCCACGCTCGAAGAGGTGATCTTCGTCACGTTGATGGATGAAAACTAAGCGGCAGGATTGATAAAATGCTCGATATCGAAAGTTCCGCACTGATTGATCTTCTCACCAATGAGCGTTCGCAGGGCCGGCCCGGCCTGGAGGATCAGCTCCGGGAGGTGGTCGAAGAACATGAACGCTCCGGCAAGCCGGTCATGGAGATCATTGAAAATTTCGGCATCTTCACCCGGAAGGAGATGCTTGAAGCGATGGCGGAGAATCTCGGCTCCTACGTCTGGGTTCCCACCGACGAGGATCTGGAGAAGCGGGTGATCGACCTGATCGAGGTCAACACCGCCCGCAGCTACGGGGTGATTCCGCTCCAGCTCGACGAAGAGGAGGATATGCTCCATCTGGCGATGCGGAACCCGCTCGACTACCAGACGGTGGAGTCGCTCCGTTTTATCATCAACCACAACATTCTGCCGGTGCCGGTCGATCCGGACCGGTTCGACCAGGAGCTGGAGCGTTGTTATCCGGAAAAGGGCGA
>CAZPWP010000046.1:0-2447 GCA_964590295.1 uncultured Victivallis sp. | reverse complement strand
GGAGATCGTCGAAGAGGACGACGTCGACCACTCCAACGACGCGCCGATCGTCAAATTCGTGGATGTGGTGATGCAGCAGGCGATCAAGGACAAGGCGTCGGACATTCACTTCGAACCGTTCGAGAAGAACTTCCGCATCCGCTACCGGGTGGACGGCGCGCTCTACGAGATGCCGCCGCCGCCGAAGAGTCTGGCGGTGCCGGTGATCAGCCGGGTGAAGATCATCTCCGGGTTGAACATTTCAGAACGCCGCCGGCCGCAGGACGGTCGTATTCAGCTCAAAGTGAACGGCAAGCCGATCGACCTGCGCGTCTCCTGTCTGCCGACCAGCTACGGGGAATCGGTGGTGCTCCGCGTACTCGACCGCTCGGTGGTGAATCTGAGCCTCGATTCGCTCGGCATCGGCGAGGACGTGCTGGAAAAGCTGCGGGAGCTCATCCACCTGCCCAACGGCATTCTGCTGGTGACCGGTCCGACCGGTTCCGGCAAGACCACGACACTCTATTCGGCGCTCGGCGAGATCAACAATCCGGAGGACAAGCTGCTGACCGCCGAGGACCCGGTCGAGTACGACATCGAAGGGATTATCCAGTGCCCGATCAACGATGCGGTGGGGATGACCTTCGAACGGGCGCTGCGCGCCTTCCTCCGCCAGGACCCCGACCGGATTCTCGTCGGGGAAATCCGCGACTTTGAAACCGCGCAGATCGCGATCGAAGCGTCGCTGACCGGCCACTTCGTGTTCAGCACGCTGCACACCAACGACGCGGCGAGCACGGTGACCCGTCTGGTGGATATGGGGGTGGAACCGTTCCTGATCAGCTCCTCGCTGGCCGGAGTGCTGGGGCAGCGGCTGATCCGGCGGGTCTGCAAGAACTGCAAGACGCTCTACACGCCGACCGACGACGATCTCGAGCGGCTCAATCTGACGCGGGAGGAGATCGGCGACCAGAAGTTCTGCTACGGCAAGGGGTGTCCAACCTGCAACTACACCGGGTACAAGGGCCGGAAGGCGCTGACGGAGCTTCTGGTGGTCAACGGCGACATCCGGGCGCTGATTTCGGACAATGCGCCGACCTCCGCCATCCGCGACAAGGCGCGGGAGCAGGGGATGCGCACGCTGCGCGAGGACGGGCTCGCGGCGATTTTCAACCACGAATCGAGTGTGGACGAGGTGGTCCGCTACACCTGATGGAACACCGGCGCCGGGAGGCGCCTTTGCAATAAAACTCAACTGGAGAATGTATCATGCCGCAATATTTCTACTCCGCGATGGACGGAAACGGCAAGGAACAGAAAGGCAAGATCAACGCCGATTCCGAGGAAGCGGCGGCAATCGAACTTAAAAGCAGAGGGTTGTTCCCCACTTCGATCAAGCCGGCTGTCCTCACCGCCAGGAAGAAGCCCAACCGCACCGGCAAGAAGAAGAGCGCCGGTTCGCTGATGAACGTCAGCCTCGGCGCGGCGGTGATCAAGCGCAAGGATCTGACGGTGGTGACCCGGCAGCTGGCGATTCTGCTGAGCGCGGGGCTGCCGCTGATCCGTTCGCTGCATACGCTGGAAAAGCAGGCGCGCAATCCCGCGGTCAAGCAGGTGCTCAGCAGGACGGCGGAAACGGTTGAAGGCGGAGCAACCTTCGCGGAAGCGCTGGCGCAGCACCCGAAATCGTTCGACAAGCTCTATTTGAACATGGTGCGCGCCGGTGAAGCATCGGGCGCCATGGAGATCATTCTCGACCGTCTGGCAAGCTTCATGGAAAAGGCGGCACGAATTTCCGGCAAGGTGAAATCGGCGATGATCTACCCGACGGTGGTGCTTTCGATCGCCATCCTCGCCATCGTCGGTCTGATGATCTTCATCGTGCCGAACTTTCAGAAGATCTTCAAAGAGCTGCTCGGACCGGAGGAGCCGCTGCCGGATATCACGCAGCTGGTCATGGGGATCAGCAATACGCTGATTTCGGACTGGTACTTCTACATCGGCGGCATCGCCGCCATCGTCGCCCTCTATCAGGTGATCGTGCACATTCCCATCGGCAAGTGGGGGGTGGACTGGGTCAAATACAACATACCGCTCTTCGGGCCGATCATTTCCAAAACGGCGATTTCGCGATTCAGCCGGACACTGGGAACGCTGATGTCCTCCGGTGTGCCGGTGCTGAACGCGCTGGCCATCGTCAAGGAAACCAGCGGAAATGAAGTAGTGGCATCGGCCATTCAGAAGGTGCACGACGCGGTCAAGGAGGGCGCAGGCATCGCCGTTCCGCTCAGCGACACCAAGATCTTCCCGGAAATGGTGATCAGTATGGTGGAGGTAGGCGAAGAGACCGGTAAGCTGCCGGAGATGCTCGACAAGATCGCCAACACCTACGAGGAAGAGTTCGCCCACGCGGTGCGCGCCCCCCCTTCGATGACCGGGCCGTTGATGCTCGTCGCGCTGGCTGTGAT
>CAZPWP010000045.1:0-11425 GCA_964590295.1 uncultured Victivallis sp. | reverse complement strand
TGGCTGCGGGAATACAATGAATCACGTCCACACAGCGGGAAATATTGCTATGGGAAAACGCCGATGCAGACATTCCTGGATTCCTTGCCTCTTGCAAAAGAGAAAATGTTGCAGTATAGTAGCAACATTCCAAACCAAAAGGAAATATGACGGATCGTCAAATGATGTCGTAACTTCTACAGTTCGCCTGCGGCGAAAGCGCTCCTTGTTGCTTTGCGTTCCGTAAAGCAATCCTCTCACATGCGCTCGCGGCGATGAACGCGCTTTACGGGACGCGGGCCTAGCCGCAGAAGAACCGCCGCTCAGCTGCGCCAGATTGCGTCCGAAGCGTCAGAGGGCATCCGCCAGTCGCCTCGCGGCGAAAGCGCAATCGTCCCCACCTTCGGCCCATCCGGAATGCAGCTTCGCTTGAACTGCTGCTGGAAAAAGCGCCGCAGGAAAATCTGCAATGTCCGCTCGATCGCCTCCTCATCGTACACTCCGGCGAATGCCGCCCCGGCCAGTGCCCGGATCTTCTCCGGCTCCGCCCCGTACTTGATGAAGTGATAGAGGAAGAAGTCATGCAGTTCATACGGCCCGATCAGCATCTCGGTCTTCTGGTTGATCGAACCATCCGCCGAAGCGGGCAGCAGTTCCGGACTCACCGGAGTATCGATCACATCGCGCAGCACCGCCGCCAGTTCCGGCGCCGAACGCTCCGCCGTCGTCTCGATCAGGAAACGGATCAGCGTCTTCGGGATCGAACAGTTCACCGCATACATCGACATGTGATCCCCGTTGTAGGTGCTCCAGCCCAGCGCAATCTCCGAAAGGTCGCCGGTTCCGACCACCATTCCGCCGGCCTCGTTGGCGACATCCATCAGGATCTGGGTCCGTTCCCGCGCCTGCACGTTCTCGTAAGCGGTATCCAGTTTCGCCGGATCGTGCCCGATATCCTCGAAGTGACGGAGGCACGCTGGGCGGATATCCACCTCACGCAGGGTGACACCGAGCAATTCGCAAAGCTTCACCGCGTTGCCGCGGGTTCGGCCGGTGGTGCCGAAGCCGGGCATGGTCAGCGCGACGATGTCCGACGCCGGCCGCCCGACCAGGCGACAGCACTCCGATGCCACCAGCAATGCCAGCGTCGAATCCAGTCCGCCCGAAATGCCGATCACCAGCTTTTTCGCCCCGGTATGTTCCATCCGCTTCGCCAGACCGGCGCACTGGATGTCAAAAATCTCCGTGCAGCGCTCGCGCCGGTGCTCCACATCCCCCGGCACGAACGGGCGCGGCGGATTGTACGCAAATGCGAAATCCGGCGAACCTTCCACCCGGTCGAGCGGAATCGTGCGGAAAGCCGTACTTTCCGGCAGCGGATTGTCATGAAAACTGCTCTCGCTCAGCCGTGCCGCTCCGAGCCGGTCGAAGTCCACATCCGCCAGCAGCAGCGACCCCTTCCGCGCGAAACGACGGTTTTCGGCGGCGAGCCGCCCGTTGTCGGCGATGAGCGCATGGCCGCCGAACACCACATCAGTGGTCGATTCATGCACCCCCGCAGAAGCGAGCACGTAGGCCGCCAGACAGCGGGCGCTCTGCTGGCGCACAAGTTCCCGCCGATACTCTGCCTTCGCGGCAAGTTCGGTTCCGGCCGAAGGGTTGAAAATCGCCCGCGCTCCGCCGAGCGCCAGCAGAGAACTCGGCGGCAATACTCCCCAGAGATCCTCGCAGATCTCCACCGCGAACCGGAATCCCCCGCCGCAGTCGAAGAGGAGATCCGTGCCGAACGGCAGACGACGCGCGCCGAACGCCACGCTCGCTCCGACGATTCCACGTCCGGAGCAGAAGTGGCGCTTCTCATAGAACTCCCGGTAATTGGGCAGCAGTGTCTTGGGAACCAGTCCGCGAAGCCTCCCTTCCTGCGCCACCGCGGCAACATTGTAGAGAGCATCCTCGTAAAGCAGCGGCAGCCCGAAAATCGCCACCGTCCCCTTCCCCGCGGTCAGCGCGGCGAATTCGACGGCCGCCTCCGACGCACGCTCCAGCAGACGACGCTGGAAAAAGAGGTCGCCGCAAGAGTAGCCGGTAATGCACAGTTCGGGGAAAACCACCGCCGCGGCACCTGCTTTCGCCGCTTTTTCATACCCTTCCGCAAGCTTCGAAAGGTTGAAGTCCACATCCGCCACCCGGAGTTCGGAAACCGCCGCCGCCAGCCGATAAAATCCAAACATCGTTACGCACCGTCATCTCAAACATTTCAAACTGTTTCAACGGCATAATGTACCCGGTCAAACGGCAGGTTGCAAGCAGACGCGGCGAAAAAATCGTTCAGCCGACCAGGGAACGGAAATTGCGCACCTTATGGAACGTGGTCAGATTGTTGTCATGCGCGCTCTTCGCCCGCCGGTCTCCGGAACGGCTGAGAATTACCAGATCCTCCCCGAAGAACGCCAGCGTCGCATAGTGGCGCGAACCGTTCTCCGACGGGCCGACCGCCACCATGCCCGCCTCGGTCCAGTTAAGGCAGTCCGGCGAATAAAGCAGTCGGAGGCGGCGACGGTTTGAATGGATTCCGTCCGCCTGTGACGCGACCATCCAGTAGAGGCGCAACACCGGGTCGTAGTCGAGGTGAAACTTCATGTTGCCTCCCGGAAACGGGATCAGAAACGGCACCCGTCCATCCGGCAGCAGATAGCGTTCGATCTTCAGCGAACCATCCTCCAGCTCTACGCCCCGGAGTGCGGCGGCGAGGTTCTCATACCCGGTGTAGGCGCGCATCAGCAGCAGAACCGAGCGGCCGGAGGGGTCGTAGAAACAGCTCGCCGGATTGTGCATGCGCACCACGTTGGTTTCCAGAATTCCCGGCGTTTCGTAAGCGGCGGAAAAACGTGTCGCGCACAACCCGGTCCCAGCCGCCATCGCCAGCGCCGGCCTGGGATCGAACCGTTTTGAAAAGGTCCAGTTTGCCGGGTCGGCCAGATTGGCTCCCTCCGGAGCAGACATGAGGACCGGTGCGACATCCGGCCAAGAGTGATTTCCCAGTTCCTGCTCATAGACCGCGTAAACCCGGCCGTTGTGAATATCCACCCGCCCACAGCTCTGGTGGTGGCGATGTTCGCATTCCAGCACGGCGGGGGCGCTCCAGCTCTCGCCATTGTCGGTGCTGCGGCTGATCATCAATGCACCGCTGTGGCCCAGCATCCACAGGCCGCCCGACGTGCGGAAGAGCGTCTCGTGCCTCATCGGCAGCCGGGAGGAGGATTCGCGCCAGCTCTCCCCTGCGTCGTCAGAAAGAAAAATCCGGATCTGGTTGCCCGCCTGATAATCTCCCGACCGGGAACGCGGTCCTTCCAGCACCGCAGTAGCGGGACCGCCGAGATCCACGGCGGCGATCAGGCGGCGGTTTTCCCCGACCAGAATCGCCGGCGTGTAGCAGTAGATTCCGGCGGGATCAGGTGATTCAAACAGGATCTGTTCATCGGCAATGAGTTTCATCGGGAAAACCTTGCTTTTTCCGGATTTCTTTTTTTTGTCAGAAAAAGAGTATACTCTTCCTTTTCGTCCTTTGCAACAGAGAAGGGAATTTTTCCTGGCAAAAAAGTGTTGAAACATTTCAGAACGTTTCAATGTTCCGCCGCCTCGACAAAACTCGGAAGGAGACTGCCCGGAGTATTTCCGGAGCGCGGTGGAAAAACAGAATGCATTCCGGAAACCGAGCACTTCCGCTATTTCCTTGAAGGAGAGCTGCCCGTCGCGAATCAGCTGGCAGGCTCTCTCCATTCGCTGCCGGATCAGGTACTGCGGCGGCGAAATATGCAGCTAGGTGCAGAACAAACGATCCGCCCCGACCCGGCTGATGCCCGGCTCCTCCACCGGCCGGGAGACATTCATGCGGTTGCCGCGCTCCGTCTCGATCAGCGTCACTGCGCGGCTGAGCCGCGGCGACAGTTCCGGTGGCGGAGCTGCCGCAGACCGGAGAGCCGATTGAATCTGATCGACGAGATCCTGTACGGCCAAGAGAATCCGTTTGACATCGACTGCGGCTGTCGTCTGACCCGCCTGATGGAAGGCGGCTGCAAAGCACTCGAAGAAAAGCGAACTGTAATGTTCTGAAAAGACGAAATCATTGAAATTTCATTGAACAAAGGAAGTTTTTGGAAGGGCGGGTGGATTTCGTCTTGTTTTTCTTGTTTTTTCTAAATATAATAACCTTAAGTAAGGTTAACCGTCGGATTATATCATTGCAACTAACCAGAAGGGGTCATGAACGATGAACCAAAGCGCAGCAGAAAAATTCACTCTTATCGAACTCCTTATTACGATTGCGATCATCGCAATTCTGGCAACGATGCTCCTGCCGGCCTTGAATAAGGCGCGTGATAAAGCTCATCAATCCACCTGTCTTAATAATCAGAAGCAATTTACGGCGGCTCAGGCGTCTTATGCCAACGATTTCAATGACTTCTGGGTTATGACGATGGGATCCCGACGTTTCAACGTGGTTCTGGCCGGTGAAGTCTCATGGCAGACCACAGTCTATCTGCCGTGGGCCAGTATGGTATGTCCAAAAACAAGATGCCCGAAAGATTATGATGCGACGCGCCAGATCATTCTTGAATTTCAGGGGGGGACCTACGGGATGTGGATGCCGAGAGCAGCAATCACCAGGTCCGATCTAAATCGCGTCGGCATGATCTGGGTTACGGACAATGCCGATTATACAATTTCACAATTCGCTGTTTTTGCTGTAAACAGGGCGAAAACTCCTTCCATGACTTATGCATTTGCGGATTCTTATTATTCCGGCTGGGATTCCTCTGTCGAATGGGGAGGGGGCGGTTCGTATATTGATCCAACTTCAACCAACAGTGCACAGCCATCAATTCATTTTCGTCACAATGATCAGGCTAATATTGGTTTTTTTGATGGTCACAGCAAGAGCATGTCGGCGGGAGAATCGCGGCAAACTTCAAACGGTGTCATGAAATACTTTACTTCATCTGGCGAGCAAATAGTACTAAGTTCTCTTTATTGAAAGGGCATCACATAATGAAACGCTTTTTTATTCTGTGCATACTTGTTTTGTCTTGGTTTTACCCGGCGGAAGCAGAAACAATTCCCGATGGAGATTACGGAATTTGTGCACATCTTCAGCGTTGGGAATATCCGGTACATCGACAGGAACTTGATATCATAAAAGAACTCGGTATCGGTTTTGTTCGCTTTGATTTTGATTGGGCAATGATTGAACCGCGCAGGGGAGAATTTCATTTTGAACGTTATGACGAACTGATTGAAGCTGCAAGACAAAGAGGGGTAGAGGTCCTGCCGATTCTGTGTGGTTGGTTCAACAAGCGTCGAATTTCTGCACCGTATAAACATATGGACGAGTTTCTCGCTTATGTTCGTGCCTGTGTAGAGCGTTACAAGGGGCGCATCCGCTATTGGGAGATAATGAATGAAGCCAATCACTCGTCATTTTGGGGAGATAAGCCAGACGGAGCGAAATACGCCGATTTACTTGCCCGAACCAGTCGCCTCATCAGGGAGATTGATCCGTCGGCAGTGATCGTCTATTCAGGAATGGCGGGTATCCCCCTGGATTTTCTTGAGGCGAGTTTCAAAAATGGTGCAGCAGAAAATTATGACGTGATGAACATTCATCCTTATAGTTGGGATGAAATGCCGGAAATCAATCTGCCCCCGCGTTTGACTGACTTACATAAGCTACTGGAACAATATGGTGTTGACAAACGGAATCTCTGGGTCACGGAAATGGGAAACGCTACCGGCAGCAATCAGCTCCCTGCCTTTGACCGGATTTTGGAGCGAGGAATGGAACTTTGCGAAATTGTTCCGGAAGAAAATGAATTGGTTGTTATTGCGGATGACGACTATGGCTATTATTCTGATGACGAAATGCCGTCATTACAGAAAAGATTCAAATCAATTCGTGCTGTTACATTTGCGGATTTGAATCGGCTGGATCCTGTTAAGAACCCTTTTGTGATGTTCTCCGCTGTCGAAAGCTTTCCCGCGTCGCAGATTGATAAGGTTCAAGGTTACGTCAAAAAAGGCGGTACGATTCTGTTATGCGGGGGCTTGCCATTTTATTTTGATCTTGTTCCGGACGGTGATTCATTCCGCCGTGTACAGGTGAATGACAGGTATTTGAAACAGCTCCGCATCGGCTGGTCCGCCTGGTGGACCGACAAGGATATGCCACGAAACTATTCGTCCGTATTTCTGGCGGACCGTGGAGAATCTTATAAGATTTCCGGCATTGCACGCGGAATTTCCAGCCGCAATCTCACCAAAAATGATCGGCTGATTCCACTGGCATTCGGAGTCGAAAAAGACCGCTATTTCCCTTGTGCCGGCGTATATAAACTCGGTGGAGATTTTAAAGGCAATGTAATTCTGTGTACTGTACGGGAGTTGAGTATGAAAGAGAACTGTTCCGAAGATATGCAGGCAAAGCTTCTGATTCGCAACGGGCTGATTCTTAAGGGACATGGAGTGAATAAATATTTTGTTTTCAAGCTCCCCTGCAAAGAAGAATCATCCCATAGAGAACAGCATTTCGGCATAGTCCGGCGTAACCTGGAACCGAAACCGGCCTATTATGCCTATAAAACCTTGATCGAAATGTGCCCGGACGGTTCTTCAAAAGTCCGCTTGAGACAATCCGACAGAATTTATATTGCCTCGTGGCTGACACCGGACAAGCTTCCTGTTCATGCCGTGTGGACTTATCAGCGTTCCGCCATTCCGGTAAAATTGCAATTCAAAGGAAAGGTTGCAAAGGTCGTCAATTATCTCGGCAAAGAGAGTTCCGTTGCTTCTCCGGATATTACAATTTCGGACGCCCCTCTTTTCATTGCAGGACCGGAAAAATTAGAAATTCTCAGAACGAATAAGTGACATCATGATGCAAGTGTATGACATCGCCATCGTAGGGGGGGGAATCGCAGGGGTTGCGGCGGCAGTTCAGACGGCCCGGATGGGGATGAAAACCGTTCTTATTGAAAAGACGGCATTGGTCGGCGGACTGGCGACAGGCGGCCTTATTAATGTCTTTCTGCCGCTCTGCGACGGCAACGGGCATCAGGTCACATTCGGCATCGCGGAGGAAATGCTCCGGAAGAGCATCGTCTACGGCCCCGGGGAAATTCCTCCGGGATGGAGAAACGAACGCAATGGGGAAGAGAGAAAACGCTTCATCAGTGTTTTTTCTCCGGCCTCATTTGTATTGGCGCTTGATGAAATGCTGGAAGAGGCCGGTGTTGATGTCTGGCTGGATTCCCTTGTTTGCGATGTTTACGCCGAACATGCAATGGTGACGAAGCTCGCAATCGAAAATGAAAGCGGGCGTATCGAACTCTGTGCGAAACGATTTGTCGATGCCAGCGGAAGCGCGGTTCTGGCGCGCCGCCTCGATCAGAAGGTCATGATTGACGACAACTGTTTCTCCTGTTGGGCGCTTGAGTTTTCGCATGGCTCCCTGCACATGAACTACGGACCGGTTTACGGAAACGGTACACCGACAGGAGTGTTCTCCGACGGGGATCTGGCGGCGGCCGGAACATCGCTCGAAGAACTCAAGCAGGAAAAGCGGCGCGGTATCAGTGGAAAACAGGTCTCGGAATATTTCCGCGTCACGCGGCGATGCCTGCGCTCTCGTTATGCTCATGTGTATGAATCGGAGAAGGAGGACCGGAACTCCTTCTTCCCGGTCAAACTCCCGATCATGCCGCAGTTCCGCAAAATCTGTGCGGTTCAGGCCCGCACCATGATGACTGACGGCGGTGACGGGAAACATGTTGAGGATTCGATCGGAATGGTGGCGGACTGGCGGCGTGCCGGTCTGATCTGGGAGGTCCCGTATTCGGCACTGGTTCCGATGCAGGGACCCTGTAACGTTCTTTATGCCGGGCGCTGCATCGGTGCAATCGGGGATGCGTGGGAGGTGATGCGCGTCATCCCCGCTGCCGCGCTGACCGGACAGGTTGCCGGAGTTGCCGCCGTGCTCTCGCTCCACAACAGCGCCACGCCTGCTGACCTGAACTATGAACTGCTTGCCCGCTCGCTTCGTTCCATCTCCGTCCCGCTCCATCTTGACGAACTGGGAATTGATCGTCCATGAGTGTATTCCAGACACAGCAGCCTTTCGAACTGCGCCCCTCTCCTTTCTGGGCGTGGAACGGTGAACTGGACACGGAACGTATTCGTACCCAGATCCGCAATATGAAGCAGATGGGATTTGGCGGTTTTTTCATCCATTCCCGTTTTGGTCTCAAAACACCG
This sequence comes from uncultured Victivallis sp., assembly GCA_964590295.1. Classification (GTDB taxonomy): domain Bacteria; phylum Verrucomicrobiota; class Lentisphaeria; order Victivallales; family Victivallaceae; genus Victivallis. The sequence goes on along the minus strand of CAZPWP010000045.1, from coordinate 3,139 downwards.
TATCTGGGGGAGAGATGGTTTGTGTGCGTCAGTGCCGCAATAGACGAAGCGGAAAAGCAGGGATTGCAGGCGTGGCTTTATGATGAAGACCGTTGGCCCTCGGGTTCTGCCGCAGGAGAAGTCACGCGGCGTCATCCCGAATATGCCCAGCAGGGGTTGGATTATGCGTTTGAAGATTCGCCTGTTTGGGGCGGTCTTGCTCATTTCGCCTTGAAGATGAAGGAGGGAATTTTGCTCGACTGGCGCAGATTCGAGGAATCCGATACGCTCCGAAAGGGCGAATGTTTTCTTCGCTGTTTCTCCGTTACGGTTCCTGCAGCGATGATTTGTAACGGTACGCAGTATCCCGATGTAATGAATCCGGAAGCAGTTCGCGAATTTCTCCGCTGCACCCATGAGGTGTATCGGAAGAAGCTCGGGAGACTGCTGCGGAAAGTCCCCGGAATCTTTACGGATGAGCCGACATACAACGGCTTTGCAGGGAAACTGCCCTGGACATCGAATCTACCGGAAAAATTTCGTGAAAAATATGATTATGAGCTTATGGATCAACTCCCCGAACTCTTTTTCGAAGCCGGCGGACGTCACACCTCGAAGGTTCGACTGGATTTTTACAATCTGATCACTGAACTTTTTTCAACCTCTTATTCAAGACAGATTGACGGCTGGTGTGAGAGGCACGGAATCCGCTTTGCCGGCCATATCCTTGGCGAAGATGATCTGTTTTCTCAGACCCAGGCTATCGGCAGCGCCATGCGCCATTATGAACATATGGCGATTCCCGGTATCGATGTACTGACGGAACACTGGCAGTTGTATCTGGCCGCCAGACAGTGTGTTTCCGTTGCACGCCAGCAGGACAAGCGGGTGCGTCTCGCAGAACTCTACGGATGCACCGGCTGGGATTTCCCGCTGGAGGGACACGTTGCAATCAGTGATTGGCTGAATGTGCTGGGGATCAATTTGATGGTGCCGCATCACTTCTTCTATCAAATAGGCGGAGAGAGCAAGCGGGATTATCCCGCCAGCATTTCACCGCATTCTCCCTGGTGGTCGATCTATCGGGTTGTGAACGACCGGAACAACCGAATTAACCAGTTGTTCGCAAAAACTCGAGAGATTCGACGTATTCTGGTGATTCACCCGCAGGAATCCATCTGGTTTGGTCGGCCTCTGGAAGCATACGGCAGAGAACAGGCAGTCAATCGAAATGGCTTTTTCCTCCATACCGGTGTGGAAAAAAATGCGGAGATGAACCGGGCGCAGGGGATAACTGACGAATTGCTGAGCCGCCATCTGGATTTTGATTTCGGTGATGAAGACCAGATGGCGCGCTGGTGTCGGGTTGAACCGCATGTACTTTGGGTTGGCAAGGCCGCATATCAGGCGGTGGTGATACCGGAACTCCGGACGATCCGCCGCTCGACTCTGCAGGTGCTGAAGAAATTCATTCAGCAGGGTGGTGTTGTCTTTCATCAGGGAGCCGTGCCGGATTTCGTGGATGGTCTGCCGGGAGGGGCGGAGGAAATCTTCCGGCTCTTTCGCTCTCTGGAATATGCTGATCTGGAGGAGTTCCGGGATATTTCATGCGCGCTTCCGACCGGAAGCGAAGCGGAGACAGTTCTGTATCGACTGGGGGAGGGCGATGGCAGAAAAGTGCTTTGGTTATGCAATACCTCAGTCACATCGCAATCGGACATTCATGCCTTTCCGGCAATTCACGAAAGAGTTATCTCCTTAAACAAGGTACGGGTTTCATGGCGTTTGCCTGCCGATTATCAGGTTTATGAATTTGATTTGTTCACAGGAAATTCCATCACAGTCAATACGCGCCGTGAAAAGGGAATGACGCATTTCTTCTGTGATTTCAAGCGCCTGCAAAGCCGTATTTTCATCGCCGTTCCCAAGGCAAAGTGCCCCGTCGTTCCGGCATATTCGCACCAGGAGGGAGAGTTTCCTGTCGTAACCGCCGACGGGCCATTCCGATACGAATTATCGGAAGAGAACTTGCTGGTGCTGGATCATCCTGCCTGGGCGCTGGCGGACGGAGAATGGCGACCGGAAACATATGTATTGCAGCTTGATGACGAATTGCGTAAATGTCTTTTTTTACCGTCACGCAGCATCATGGCGCGGCAACCATGGGCCGAGCAGGTGTCGAATGGAAAATATCTGGCGCTTCGGTTGCGTTATACGATACGTTGTAAACAGGAGTTTCGACAGGTACGTCTGGGAATCGAATGCCCGGAACAGTGGCAATTCTCCTGGGACGGTGTTCCTTTTCAAGCTGTCGATCGTGGCTGTTGGTGTGACGAAGCGATTCGCACGCTGGAGCTGCCGATACTGACACCGGGACGGCATGTGTTGGAACTGGTCACTCGATTCAGCAAAGAGACTGTGCTGGAGAGTATTTTTCTGATAGGCAGATTTGCGGTGAATGCTCAGGATGAGTTGAGCGCGCTTCCTGTCAAACTGAAGAAAGGCGATTGGACGCAGCAGGGATTTCCCTATTATGCGGGCAATATCACCTATCACTGGGATTTTGACGCGAAGGGCGAAATGCGGCAGTTCGATTTTGCGGACTGCGTCGGGACGGCGTTCGGTATCTCGCTCAATGGAGAACCGGAACACCCCTTTGTGATGCCTCCCTATGAATACCGATTTGCGACGCAACGAGGACGCAACCATTTGGCATTTCGAGTGTACGGCAGCCGGAGAAACGCTCTGGGGCCGTTTTATTGTCGTGGCATTCCTTATCTGGTCACACCACGTACCTTTCGTGAATATGAAGGGCCGGCCAAGCAGTTGCATCCCTACGGGATTGCATGCGGCAGAAAAACGGAAGTGTAATCATAAATGTTTCTACCTCGGAAGCTTGTTGACGGTGGATAACGTCCGGAAAATTGCGCACATTTTGAGAGGTGGCACTTGAAAAAGGGCCTGTTTTCTGATGGATTACAGTGACCAAACCGTAATCAAAAGAAAAGGAAAACAGGCCATGAAAAATGTAGCGCAAGAAAATGAAAAGGCAATCTCCGGAGCGATATGTTTTTGTCGATGGAGTCTATCGGAAGCGGAGTTTGGGCGGAGAGGTTCAGAACGTTTCTGTTCCGGTTGCGGTCGGCGTGAATGACGAGGG
>CAZPWP010000044.1:0-11444 GCA_964590295.1 uncultured Victivallis sp. | reverse complement strand
AGCCGTTTTCGAGCGTGAAAGAGGTGTGACGTATGGCAAAAACCGTCGAAGAGGCCAAATTTTCTCCAGGATTCCCGCCGGACGGAAGCGGAACCGCAATCCCGTTTCCGGATTCCCCGGCAACTTCACCTGGAAAGCGGAATCGCCGCCGGACAGCCATGTGCGGCGGTATCCCTTCTCACTCCCTGGCACGCGGCGGGAAACGGGTGGCCAGCCACACCAGCAGTTCAGCAAGCTCTTCCTCATTCAACCGGTTGATAATCCGCCGAATGCGTTTGCTCATCACCCGCGCTTCCCCCGCGCGGGGTTCTTCCACCGTCAGCATTCCGGGGAACAACCGCTCCACCGTCTCCAGAGTCAGGTTGCTGAATTTAATTTTCCCGCTCACCAGTTTTGCAATCCGCCCCTGGTCGATCCCGACGCGCCGCGCCAGCTCGGTCTGAGAACCGGCAGCAGACAACTGCGCCAGAAAACGGTCCAGCAACTCTCTATGCAATGATGAATAATCATTCGCCATTCCCATTCCTCCGTCCCTGTCTGCAGCATTTCATGCGCAAAACGGCGGATTGTCTTTTCCGGTACTTTGATGCAAAAACGGCAGGAATACAAATTTTCCGCTTGCAATTATTCAATATTGCATTAATGTATAAGAGAGAAACACCATTATGAACAACAAAATAAAGAATTGTTCGATTTTTTATTTATTCAATATTGCATTTCACAGATCTTCATCATGCCGAACTTGACGAAACGATTGCTTCTGTATGCGCATTATGACCGTGATGGACGAGTGGATGAGCACATTCTTCACCAGCTCACGGCCTTCGCGCCGCACTGCCAGGAGATCCGGTTCGTAAGCAATTCTCCGATAACGGCTGCTGACGGGAAGCGCTTGAACGCAATCGTTACAGCATTCCGCGATCGCCCCAATCATGGATATGACTTTGCAGCCTGGCAGACCGCCCTGGAAGAGTGCAACGAGCGTCTGAAGGATTTTGACGAGGTGATTCTGATGAACTCCTCCTGCTACGGCCCGCTCTTTCCGCTGGAGGAGTTGTGGCAAAAAATGGCTTCCGTCGTCTGCGACTTCTGGGGAATAACGCGTCATCCGGGAACCCGGGGAATACCACCGCATCTGCAATCCTATTTTCTCGTAATCCGGCGTCCCATGGCGACAAGCATTCCTTTCCGGGAGTTCTGGAAACGGGCGGTTCCCCGCTGCCGCAGTTATGCCGATACAGTCCGGTTCGGCGAAATCGCCTTCTCCACGGAAATGGAACAGGCCGGATTTCACGGCCGCGCATTGATCGAAACGGAAGATCTGCGGGAGAACTGGCGTATCGGCTACACCCATCCGCTGGCAGCGCATGCCGCCGATCGATTGATCGTAAATCACCGCCTGCCGCTGCTCAAAGTGAAGGCGTTCGTAAAATTCCGGAATCGACCAAGTTGTTCCGGAGCGGAGATCATTCGCGCCCTGAAGCGCAGCGGAAGCGATTATCCACTCCCTCTGCTGGAACGCCACCTGCGTCGAACTACACCGCTCTCGTGGCAAAAAAATCTTCCCTCCACTCTGCTTCTGACAACATCGGAAAACGTCAGGCCGCCGGGAAAGCCGATTTCACTCAAAATCGCGGTGTTTCTCCACGCATACTACCCGGATCTTCTACCGGAAATTTTTTCCGGCCTCAACCGTCTGCCTGGGGCCTTCGATCTCCATGTGACCACCCCTCATCCGGAACTGGAGAAGATTTTTTCACGATTCGCAATTCCGCCGCAGGCAAATCTCTCGTTGCACGTGACTCCGAACCGCGGCCGCGATATCGCCCCCTGGCTCAACGTCATTCCGCCGGAACAGCATCTTTCCTACGATGTGGCACTGAAACTTCACACCAAGAAAAGTCCTCACGTCACCAGCGAATTCGGGAACCGCTGGCGGGAATTCCTGCTTCAGGCCCTGCTGCCGTCCAGCGAAGGAGCGGATCGCCTTCTCCATGCCTTCGCCGATGATCCGGAACTCGGCCTCATTCTCCCGCCGTGGCCGCCGGTCGTCACTCTTCAGTGCCCCGCCGCCTACCTCGGCTCAGCCGCCGATTCCGCTCTGGCCCGGCAACTGCTCGACCGGCTCCGCCTCACTCCGCCGGGAGAAACCGATCAGCCGATCTTCTCCGCGGGAAGCATGTTCTACTACCGCCCGGCGGCAATCGCACCTCTTCTTCAGGCCGGTCTTGACTACGCAACGTTTCCGAAGGAGCCTCTGCCGGAGGTGGGAACATTCACCCACGCCGTCGAGCGTCTGATTCCCTACATTGCCCAGTCGAACGGCTACACCTACCGGCAAACCATGACGTTGGAAATGCTTCAGGATGCGTTTCGAACCTGCGAGGATCGCAGCGCCTATCACTATACCACCGTCTACCGCTCAATGCGGGAACTTTATCACGCCGTCCGGAACTCCTTCCTCTGGCGTACAGGAATTTCGCGAAGTGACCAATGGCCAACCGTCTGACCCGAATTTTGTGAAGTTTCAAGCAGTGAACTTTCCATGCATTAAGAGGATTACCGATCCGCCTCCGGGCTCCGGATATGAACTCACATTGCTCGGCCGCCCGAAGAAGCTGACGACACCGGCTCCGCCAACCGGTACGGAGCAGACGACTAGTTTCCATCAGGCCAATTTGTCGGAGTCTGTGGAATTCCCAATATCAGCGCTCGAGCTGGAAGAGCGCGAAGCGCGGGTGGCCCGGCAGGTGCAGCGCGACGCCGCCCGGAACCGGCTCGGCGCTCCCCTCCCCGGCGGCCAGACGCCAGCGCCGCCCCGCCGCCTCCGGGAAGTGCGACAGCCGGAATTCCCCCGACTCCGGCGCGCCCAGCTCCCGGAAAGCGATCAGCCGGCCGCCGGTGGAAACAAATCCGGTCAGCGCCTTCCCGTCCGGCGCCGCGCCGACCGGATAGATTTCGCCGCCCGAAATCGTGTCGCGGTTGCGCCGCCACAGCTCCAGCAGCGGCCGGATCCGATTGCGGATCTCCTCCGGCACCGTCGACGGCGCAAACCAGAGCAGCGGATTGGCGAAGAGCGCAATCGCCACCCAGTATTCGACCGGATAGAGGTCCGGCTGCGGCATTCCCCTCTCTTCATAGAAGGCGCGCCGGATGTCCGACGGACTCGGAATCTCCACCTGCAGCAGCTGCGGACGCATCACCCGCGCCAGCTGCCAGAGACTCCGCAGCGTCTTCTCCGGATGATACCCCAATCCCCAGTCGTGGCAGACGTAGCGGTTTTCGAGGAAAATGTTGCCGTACTCCACCATCCGAAAATAACCGGGCCGCTGCCCGGCGGTGGTGTCGAGGTTGAAGTAGACCCGCCCGCCGGTCGCCTCGCGCACCGAACGGAGCAGCGTCTCCAGATTCCGCTCCGCCTCGCAGGTGCGGATCTTCACCCCGTCGATCTTGAAGAAACGGAACTTCCACCTCCGATGGAAGTCGAGCAGAAATTCCCGGAACTCCTCCCAGTCGCGGAACTCGACGTTGCTCGACGGCGCGCACCAGAGCGCCAGCTCCACCCCGTATTGTTCCGCCGTCGGCAGCAGTCCGGCAAAGGTGCCGCGCAATCTCGTCTCTGAAATCTTCCAGAACGCCGGCGTCAGATGTTCGTTGACGTCGATCAGCCGCCACAGCCCCTTGCCCTGCTCCCAGTTGTCGTCGATCTGGTAGCACTCGGCGCCGCAGGCCGCGGTCGCTTCGATCTCCCGGCGGAGGAACTCCTCGCTGAGCAGCTCGCGGAACCGGCCGCATCCCCACGGATTGACCATCGCGACGCGATTTTCCGGCGCAGTCTGGAACCGCCCCCGCAGGTAGGCCTTGAGGCGGCAGTCGCGCTCGACTTCGTCCGCGGCGAGAATCGTCACGCTGCGGCCGGATTCAATCTCGACACCGGGAGCGAGCTCCCACGGAGCCGCGTTCCACGCACAGGAGCGAAGCCGCCGGTCGCGCACCATGAAGTCGAATTCCTCCCAATCGCGCCGTTCGCCGCTCGGGGAACTCTCCTGCAGGACCAGCACCCCGGCTCCCGCACCATTGCGGCACCAGAGCAGGTTGCCCCGGAAGAATTCGTCGCCGGGCAACGCCGGGTGGTCGAGCAGCAGATCGTCGTGCACATCGGTGCGGGCGACCGGTTCAAGCGAACGCTCCGGAGCGAAGCCGGGCGCGAGCCGGAACCCGTCCACCGCGCCGGAACGCCGTTCCACCGGCAGAACGTCGTTGGCGGTACGCATTTCATCGCGATTCGACCAGTAGAGGTTCGGCATCACCCGGCTCGTGATCGCGGCCCGCACGCCGACCGCCGGGAGTTCCGGATAGAGGAAGCAGACCAGCCGGAAGCGCACCTGCTGGACCGGCTCATACATCGTTATTTCCGCTTCAAGGTGGGCCGTTTCCGCCCAGCCTGCCGGAACACTTCCCGCCGTAACGCCCTCCAGGCGGAAGGCGATGTCGTACACGCCGGGCGGCGTGATTCCGGCAAAGGAGAGGCCGCAGCCGGGTTCCGCCGGGTCGGCGAATTCGAGATCAAGGTCGGTACGCCGGAAGGAGACCGTCTCCGGATACCCCCGGGAAAAATCGATCGTCCGCGAAATGAGGCAATTCTCCAGCACCAGTTTCCGGCCGTCAAACCGGATGGCGGCATCCTTAAGTACAGCAAGCGTTTTTTCCGACATCGCATTCCTCCTTCTCCGGCAAATCACACCTGAATTTTTCTTCAATATACATGCCGCCCGGAACGATTGCAAGATTCCGGCGGAGATTTGACTTTTTCCGCCCGGCGTGTATGGTAGGAAAAACACATCAGCGAAAGGATACACCATGATGAAACGAAAATTTTTCCGCGCAGCGGCAGCCGCCGCCCTGATCGAGCCGCTGCTCCCCGGCTGCGGCACCACTGGAGCACTCCCGGAATACCCGTTGAACGGCACGACCTGGGTGCTCGACCTCTACACGCTGCCGGAGCGGCCGGATCCCGCCTCGCGCCCGCCGCGGCCGATCACACTGCTGATCGATGAGGAGAACCGCACCTCCGGCCATGCGGGAGTCAACCGCTACACCGGAACCGCCACGGTCGATCCCGATGCGGGGAAACTGCAGTTCGGACCGCAGGCGACCACCCGCATGGCCGGTCCGGGGGGGAAAAGCGAACGCGCCTATCTGGATGCACTCGCCGCGGCCAGGACCTTCCGGCTCGACGGCAGAATTCTCACGCTGTTCGGAGAGGACGGCACGCCGCTGGCGAAGTTCCTCGCCGGCTCCGCCGAGGCGGACAACCGGTCAACGCCCCCGCGGAAGTGAGACGGTCCTGCTTGCCGGCTGCTGCGGCGCCGGGGAAACCACCCTTCGCGAACGAGCCGTCCGGAACGGATCGACCGGGAGTTTCTCCGCAGCGTCCTGCCGGAAGTCCGGCAGATTCCCGCACAGCGCCCCCGCCGGATGCGCACGCGCCGGGAATTCCCGCCCCCCCGGGCGGAGACGGAACGGTTCCTCTCCTCCCTGCCCCCCCCGCACGTTGAGAGCGGAATACAAACGCCCGCCGGAAGGCGAAATCAGGAGAAATTTCACCATTCCGGCAGGCGGGAGGGTCAGTGATTTTCCTTCAACCCGATGTCGAAGTTGAGAAGCAGCGCCGTACGCGCGGCGATATTGTCCAGCCGGTCGGTCACCTGCCGGAGCACCCCGACCAGCGCGATGAAGATCACGCCGGTCTCGGCAGTGCAGTCCCCTTTGCTCAGGTGCTCCAGATGGGAATCTTCCAGCTTCACCGCATGGCGCCGGATCTCCCCGGCGCGCCGCCGGGCGGATTCCGCCCGCGCCGGCGAGATCTCATCCAGCGCGGCAAGTACGTCCTCCGCCATCGCCGCGATCTCCGTGAAAAACCGGCGCAGCTCCTTCTCCGGTTTGCGCCCGAACTTCCCGTGGAATCCGGCCAGCCGGTCCGCCTGGTTGATGACGCCCGCCGCGTAGTCGGCGAGCCGCTCGGCGTCGTTGGTGCAGTGGAGCAGCACCGGCAGCGCCTGCGCCTCCTGCGACGAAAGGGTGTGCTGCATCAGCGCGGCAAGGTAGCCGGTGATCTCCTCCTGCATCTTGTCGATCTTGTGTTCGCGCCGCTTCCACTCTTCCCGGTGCGCGGTATCGATCCGCCCCTCGAACACACCGTCGGCCATGGTCCTGGAAACCAGATTCCACGCGCCGCGGGTCATCGTGCGGAGCTGGAAGAGCGCCTGCTGCAGCGCCACCGGCGGATTTTCCAGCAGATAGGGATCGAGTTTGGTATACTTGACCTTCTTCTTCCGCACCGGAATCAGCCTCTCGCAGAGGTGCGCCATCTGCGTCACGAACGGCAGCAGAATCAGCGCGGTCAGAACGTTGAACAACGTGTGCGCGTTGGCGATGTGGCGCGGCACATTCTGCGGGACCGCCGCGAAGGCGTCGCCCGGCGTGATCCAGTCGACCAGCCGGAAAAATACCGGGATACCGCCCTCCCCCCACGACACGTAGAAGAAGATCAGCATCACCGCCGTCCCGAAGACGTTGAACAGCGTGTGCGCCAGCGCCGCCTGTTTCGCCACCCGGTTCGCCGGAATCGCCGCCAGCTGCGCGGTCACCGTCGTGCCGATGTTGGCGCCGAGCACCAGCGGCATCGCGGTGTAGAAGTTGATCAGCCCGCCCGCTCCGAGCGCAATGATGATGCCGGTCGAAGCCGAACTCGACTGAATGATCATCGTCACCACAAGTCCGATCAGGAGCGCCCCCAGCACCGCGCCGAACGGCATCACTCCGTCGACCGGCGCGCAGTCGAACCGCTCGAAGAGCCGGATCACCGACGGGAACGAACCGATCGAGGTGAGCTCGTCGCTCATGATCGACATGCCGAAGAAGAGGAAACCGAATCCGAGCACGGTCTCCCCGATGCCGCGGATGCCGCGCCAGGTGATGAAGTAGAGCAGCAGTCCGGCGATGATCGCGGGCATCGCCAGCGCCCCCACGTCGAAGGAGACGATCTGCGCGGTCACCGTCGTGCCGATGTTCGTGCCGAAGATAATTCCGATCGCCTGCGAGAGGTTCAGCAGTCCGGCGTTGATGAAGCCGATCACCATCACCGTGCTCGCGCTGGAGGACTGAATCACCGCGGTCACCCCCGCCCCGGCGAGCAGCGCCACCACCCGGTTGCGGGAGAAGAAGCGCAGAATGCTCTTCATCCTCTCTCCGGCAACCTTCTGCAGACCGTCGCTCATCAGCAGCATGCCCCAGACGAAGATCGCCAGCCCGGCAAAGGCATTCAGCATCAACATCCGGAAGTTCATGCCGAGCACTTCAACCGCAATGCCGCGCGAAAGCAGTCCGCCTTCCGCGTCGGCGGGTTTGACGTCGATCCGGTAGCTCCCGGTGCCGTCGTTGAGCATCACGCCGGTGCCGGCGACGCCGTTTTCATCGGTTTCCGCCACCGGCGAGGTCAGCTTTGCGGAGTTTCCCCCCGCGGGCTGACGGACCAGGTCGAAGAATACCCGCCGTCCCGCCGCCGGAGTGCCGTCCGGATTGAGGATGCGCACCGACACCGGCTCCGGCAGCATCGCACCGGCAGCCCCCTCCTGCCGGTCGCCCCGGACGGAAACACCGGTCACGAACCGCACCGTCACCGCGTGCTCCTCGGCGCCTGCCGGAATGAGCCGGAGATATTGATCCCCCACCCGCTTCCCCGCCCGGACCGGAATGCGGACCGTTCCGCCGGCGTCGCTCTCAAACTCGTTCTTCTCCAGGACCAGATCGGAATCCTGCTCCGGTACGGCGAAGAGCTTCACCCCCGCCGCCGGACGGCGGCTGCCGCTGCCGCCGAGCAGGCCGCGCTCCTGCGGGCCCTGCAGTTCGACCACCAGCGGTCCCGGGAACAACTCCCCGGGCTGTTCGCACATCTCCGCGCCTCGCACCACGTTGACCCGATCCACCCGAACCGGCTTCTCCTCCCCGCAGCCGCAGGCGAGAATTCCGACCAATGCGGCAACGAAAAGAATTCCGGCCGCCCGCGTCCTCCGGCAGTTTCCGAAACGTCTCATTTATCGATGATTCACTCCTATTTTGCGATGCCACGCCGCCACCATCGGACTGACCAGAAAGATCGACGAATAGGTTCCGATGACGATGCCCAGCATCATGACCAGTACGAAATCGTTGATGACAATGCCGCCGAAGCAGAACATCACCGCCACCACCAGGAAGGTGGTCACGCTGGTGAGCAGCGTCCGGCTGAGCGTCCGATTGATCGCGGCGTCGATCAGAGTGTGAAAGTTCCCGCCCGGGTAAAGTTTCGCATCCTCGCGGATCCGGTCGAAGATCACGATGGTGTCGTTGATCGAATAGCCGATGATCGTCAGCAATGCCGCGACAACCGGCAGCGACAGTTCGCGCCCCGTCAGGATGAAGATGCCGAGCGAAACAATCACGTCGTGCACCAGGGCGATGATGCCCGCCGCCGCGAAGATAAGTTCAAATCGAAGCGTCACGTAGATGCTCATGCCGATCAATGCCAGCACGATCGCCAGAACCGAACTCTTCGTCGCCTCCAGCCCGACCAGTCCGCCGACGGTGGTCGCCTCGCCGTTGGCGAGCTTGAGCTGCGGGAACGCCTGCATGAGCATCCGGCTCACCCGGTCGTTCAGTCTGAAGGCGGCCTCCCCCTCCGCCCCCGCTTCCGCCGAGCGGTCGCGGATCAGGATCTCCAGCTTGCGGCTGTCCCCCGCCGACGGATTCGACTTGTAGCCGACCCGGACATTGGAGTCGACGGGCGAGAGCAACTTCTCAATTTCACCGACCGGAACCTGTTCGGCATAGGAGTAGCTCAGCCGTGTGCCGCCGGTGAAGTCGACGCCGAGCATCCGTTCCCCCTTGACCGCGAAGAGCAGGATGCTCCCCGCCACCAGCACTCCGGAGCAGAGAAACGCCCGCTTCGCCTGCTTCAGGAACTGGAAGTGCGGATGCGAAAAGACGTGGCACATCCGCAGCGTCTTCCAGTGGAAGAAGCGGAGCATGTAGTCGAAGATCAGCCGGGTCATGAACACCGCAGTGAAGAGACTCGCCAGAAGGCCGATCGTCAGACTCACCGCGAACCCCTTCACCGGCCCGTTGCCGAAGTACATCAGGATCACCGCGCAGAGCAGCGTGGTCAAATTGCCGTCCAGCACGGCCGAGAAGGCCTTCTCATAACCGAGATTGACTGCGCTGCGCAGAGTTTTTCCGGCATTCAGCTCCTCGCGAATGCGTTCGAATACCAGCACGTTGGCGTCGACCGCCATACCGAGGGTGAGGATGATTCCGGCGATGCCGGGCATGGTCATCGTCGCGCCGAATGCGGCCATCGCCCCGAGGATGAGCACCACGTTGACCGCCAGCGCCGCCACCGCGATCGCCCCCGCCCGAAAGTAGTAGACGCACATGAAACCGGTGAGCAGCACCATCGCGAGAATTCCGGCGAAGATGCCGTTGTTCACATTGTCCGCGCCGAGCGACGGAGCGGTGTCGTAGACCGCGTTGACCTTGATCTGGAAGGGGAAACTCCCGCTGGTCAGCGCGTCGGCGATGTTCTGCGCCTCCTCGTTGGAGAAGCGGCCGGAGATCTCCGCGCTGCCGCCGGTGATGCTCCCCTGAATCACCGGGGCGCAGTAAAGCCGGCCGTCGAGCACGATTGCCAGCCGCCGGCCGATGTTCCGGCTGGTCACTTCGCCGAACCGCCGGGCGCCGGCGGAGTTGAAGACGAGCGAAATCTTGATCTGGCCGAACTGGTCGCGCACCGGGCGCGCCTCGGCGATGGAACGACCGTCCATCTCGGGACGGCGGGCGATGAGGAGATGTTCGGTCACGGCGCCGCGCTCATCGCGGGCGGCCATCACCTCGTATCCGGGCGGCGGCATGAACGCTTCCGGATGGGCCGGATCGTAGTTCCGCATCAGGGTGTCGTTCTCCGGATGGACCAGCCGGAAGGCAAGTTTGCAGCTCATCCGGATCAGGTCGAGCAGTTTATCCTTTTCGTCGCGCGAGACGATCGGCGCCTTCAGCGAAACCGCCCGGCTGCCGAAGGGGGTGATCTCCGACTCGAAGATGTTCTGGGTCTCCAGCCGCTTGCGGAGCGTTTCGATCGCCTGGTCGCGGTAGCGGTTGAATTCGGACTTCATGCGCGCCTCCATTTCGGCGCGGTCCTTCGCGCTGCCCTCCGCCGCGAAACCGGCGAGCAGCTCCCGGTCCGGCACCAGTTCCAGCACGAATTCGACGCCGCCGTTGAGATCGAGGCCGAGTCGAATGGAACTTGCCGCCTCCTTGCGGACGAGCGCGATCACGTCGGCGTTTCCGGCGAGATTGCTCCCCTTGACCAGCGGCACGAGGTCCGCTTTCGCATTGGCGGCGGCCTCCAGCAGCGCGACCGCCTGATTGAGGTCGGGGCGCTCCTGCTGGAGCTTGCGGGCGTCTTCGATCAAGCCGGCCGCGACCGGATCGTCGGCGTTTTTCAGCGTCCCGCGGAACGTCTCGTAAAAGTCGCGCGGGGCCAAAGGATGGATCGACAATGCGAAGATCGCAATCACCGCGACGATGACAAATGTTCTCAGTTTCAGGAATTTTCCTTCCATGTGAGTTTCCTTGTTTTTCCTGTGGCGGCACGGCCGCCGGTGCGGAGCGGGAGAGTCAGGGTTCCGCACGGTTTTTCTGCGTGAGGAAAAGGACGGCGCAGCTGCGCCCGGTCGAGGAAATTCACGGCAGCGCAGGTACGGCGCCGTATCGTCACGGTGACGCCGGGGCTGCCGCGCTCATAAAGAAAGGTCCCGCGCGCGCCTCAATGGCGGCCGCCGGCCGCACCGGACAGGGGGAAATCGCCGCCGCCGCGCCGCGGAAGCCGGAATGGACTCCGGCGGAGAACCGGAACGGCCGCGACAGCGCGGGCGATTCTCCGCAGAAGCGGGCGGAGTGGGAACGGGGCTGCTGGTGAAGTCGATGGATTCCGGCGACGCCGGAGAGATCGGAGAGCGGGGCGTGGAACTCCCGGCTGCCGTTGATCGGCACCTCCTCCAGCGGCAGAAGCGCCGACGCCTCCGCCGTGACAGTTTCGGAAACGGCAGGAGCGCCTGCTGCGGAAAATCCGACGGTACTGCCGGTTGCCGCCCCGAACAGGGCGGCCGGCGCGAGGATGACAAAGAGTATGTATTTCTTCACTGCGACTCCCGGCTGCCGATGAAACGCGGGCTGCCCCGCCGACGTATGAGATACGCATAATATAATTCCCGTTCCCCGGTTTTGCAACCGGAGAACGGGAAAATACGGCAAGTTCAGCGGAAGAAGCGCGGATCGATCTGATCGCGAAGAGCCTCGAAGAGTTCGTCTGTCATCGCCTGGATCTCATCGAGTCCGAGCTTCGACTG
>CAZPWP010000043.1:0-11771 GCA_964590295.1 uncultured Victivallis sp. | reverse complement strand
CCGCCGGGGAAACAGCCGGGATCGGCGGTGAAGGAGAGGATGCCGTCGGCGAAGGCGGACTTCACCTCGCCGCGGACCGTTCCGTCAAAGTGAAGCGCCTCCACCTTCGGCGCGGCATCCGCCTGTTTCTCCAGTTTACTCTCCTGCAGTTTCCTGTGGGCGAACGAGGGATCGAAGTTGACTAGCCGGAAGGTGTGTTCTTCGATTCGGAAGGTGCCGTTCTTCCCGACGTTGAGCCAGTCGGGCAGAGGAGCTGCCGCAGCAATTGCGGCGGCCGGCAGCAGAAGGATTGAGAAAATGTTGCGCATGTTTGACAAACTCCTTGATAGGGATGGTTATGATATTACGATATGTGATCGTCTTCGGGGAACGGCGGACCGGAGAACGGAAGAAGCCGCCTCCGGGCAGCTCTGCAAAGGAGCGGATGGAGTCTCGGCCGCTGTCAGCTCTCCCGCCGGGATAGATGCCGGTTGCGCCGGTACTCCGCCGGAGAGATCAGGAACTCTTCCCGGAAAATCCGGTAGAAGTGAGAGAGCGCGGTAAACCCCGAGCGTTTCGCGATTTCCGCAAGCTCCAGCTCCGTTTCTGCGAGCAGGCGACACACCTCTTTCAGCCGCCGTTTTCGCAATGCCTGTGAAATCGTAATTCCAGTCAGTTTGCGGTAGCTGCGGCTCAGGTGAGCCGGTGTGATCCGCAGCGCCAGCGCGACCTCCCGCGGCTGAAAGGTTCCGGAGAAACGCTGATCGATCTCCCGGTCGACCAGCGCCGCCAACTGCGTGTGCAACATCCTCCGCCGGCTTTTTTCGTGAAAGCGACAGAGCCGGGCGAGGAGAATTTTCAAATACGCCAGATTGATCCACGGCGAATTGGAATCGCGGTTCTGCTGCTCCCGGAACATCCTGCGGATCAGGGGCCCCGCTTCTTCGCCCGCGTCCAGCACATGGACATGGCGCGCTTCCGGCTCGGGCTGAAATCCGGGGGCACAGGCCGACAGCAGTGCCGCGTGATCGATGATATTGTGCTGACATTCGGCGGCGATTCCGGTGGTGAAGATGAGATCGAAGATCTCCAGTACCGGAGTGTGGATGTCGTAACTGGTCTGATCGTCGGGGTGAACCAGAAAGAGATATCCCGGCTTCAGCGGAAAGTGGATGTCGTTGCAGTAACACTCCGCCTCGCCGGAGACGATCCAGGTGAGCTTGAAGAAATCCCGCGAGGCGCGATGTCCCTTCGGGTCGGCGTAGTGGCCGAAGGGATGGCGGAAATGGAGCACGGCCAGCCCGTCCCTCGCGTCGTCGAACGCGCAGGACCGGAATGTCAACTGCCGGATGGAACGGGGTGCCACATCTGCCTCCTGTTCCGCAAAATACTCTCTGGCGTCTCATTTTTCAATATCGGAATCGGCTGAACTTCGAATTTTTCAGAAGAATTGCCCCCTCATGCCGTCTACAGGAGATGTTCGATAAAGTTCTGATCGAGAAAGCGGCTTCCTCTGAATTTCGGCTTGAGTTCCGTCGGCGAGGCGCTCCCCGCGCTGAGATCCAGCATCAGCAGATTGGCGCGGCCGAGGTGACGCATGTGTACCGCGCCCGAGGTGGTGAGGTTGAGATACTGTACCTGTCTTTTGTCCGTTTTCACCGCGCTGTCGCCGAGCAGCGGCGTACTGCCCGGACGGTTCAGAACAACCAGATTGCCGGAACCGTAAATCTTTTTCCCGGCGGTGGTGCGTCTCGGATTGACCCAGATCGAGCCGTCTGCATCGTACCCCCCGTCAACCCAGTAGCCGGAGGAGAGGTAGCAGTTCATGCCGTACACTTCATTCATGAACTGGTCTTTCTGACTTGAGGAGGTGTTCTCTTCGGTCCAATATACCGGAATCGACGGGCAGTGCAGCTTGCGATATGCGTGGAAGGAGTAAAGCGCATTGTATTGCGTGTCACCGGTATACTTGCCGATGACCAGCATCGCGGCATAGGAGAGGTTGCTCTTGACCGATCCGTCGTCAAGAGATGCACTGCCTGCATGCACCTTCGGGTAGTAGTCATTGTTGTCGTCGCAGTAGAAGTTCATCATGAGCCCCGCCTGCTTGAGCTGGTTGACACAGCGGATTGACTGCCCTCTTGCCCGCGCCTGATTCAAGGCGGGCAGCAGCAGCGAGACGAGAATCGCGATGATCGCGATGACGATGAGGAGTTCGACAAGAGTAAAACTTTTTCCGGATCCGACCATGTGAAACCCTTTCCTCCGTTTGATGAACATCCCGTCTCTACCAGCCGATTACCACGCTTCCGGTCACATGCCGGACCACCAGACAACGCCCCAGCGGGGTTTCTTCCCAGTCGAACGGCAGATTGTGTTCATCGTACCAGCCGGATTTGACTTCCAGCTCTTCCGCACAATAATCTTCCGGCGGGAAAAAGTGAACCTCCGCATCCTGGAGATGGGTGTATTCGAGCTTCCCCGTCTGTTTCGGACGATAGGCGATGTGAATGTGACAGGAGACGGTCGACGAGGCCTTCTGCCGGATGAAACCGCGGCAGATCGTGTGGATCGTCCGGCCCGGTCGCCAGAGACCGACCCCGTTCTCCAGCCGGATCTCCCGGTTCGCCGGAATCGGCACGCCGAGGGGAGTCGACATCTCCAGCGTCACGGTGGTATCCGGGACATACCCGTTGAAAAGGAACGCATTGCGGTGTCTCGAAATCGTCATGACCGGCGGCTTTTCCGGCGTTTTCATGCGGCAGCGGATCCGCCAGTTGAACTCCTCGAGCGCGCGGCGCAGCAGTCCCGGTGTCGGGAAGTACTCCGCCGGCGTGCAGCGCAGCAGATTCCGCCGCCGCGGCATCGAGGCGCCCGGCGGCAGCTGATCCGGCTGACAGGAGATGACCGAACGGACGAATACCGCCCGACCGCCGCCGGGAAAACGCCTTACGGTGAGGAGAGCCCGTTCTTCCCCGTTGATCCGGGCGGAGGCCAGTACGTCGGCCGTGTCGGCGACTTCGGTGAGCGCTCCGCCGTCGAACTGCGGCAGAACGGGCACGGTCGGAGCGAAGGATCCTTCCGCGACCGTGTCGAAGGAGGCGTGGAGGAGAACTTCCGCCTCTCCGGCGACCGGCGCGGCGCCGGAAAGACCGAGCAGCTGCGCCGCTTCTCTGCCGGAGGTGTGGAGCGCGCCGTAGAAGAGCGCGTTTCCCGCGGAACGGAGATGCTCCTCCAGCCGGGCGAAGAGGTCGGGCGAATCCAGCACGGTGAGCGGCACGATCGGGATGCTTCCCCGGAGCGGATCCTTCCCCTGACTGAGCAGGGTGCGGAACACCTTCGTACTGATTACGGTGTTAACCGGCGCGCCGTTTTCCACCGCTTCGGCGAAGAAGAGCTCTTCGGAGAAGGTTTTGTCGATCTGAGCTGAGGCGGCGTATTCGTCGAAGGGGTAGATCCAGAGGAACGGCCCGGCTTGATCGGGCGCGTCGCGGAACGCTTCGGCGAGAAGGGGCTGGACCTCGTCCGGTATCTGCTGCGGCATCCGGCCGAAGGAGTCGTCACAGGTCAGGAGTTCGATCCCGGCGGGAATCTGCGGCCGGCCGGTTTCATCGATCCGGGAGATCGAGAGCGGCAGGAAGATATCCCACGGCTCCCGGGCGTAGCGGTCGAGCCACGGCGTGTTCAGGAACCAGGGATCGTGGAGGTAGAGACGGAAGGAGTACCAGCCGTCCGGCAGTTCCGCGATATGGCTCTGCCATGCGGCGAGTTCCAATCCGGGATTGTAGAGAATCGCCGCCTTCGGAGAGTTGATCGGCGGGGCGATGATTTTCTCGCGGTAGAGCCAGGCGAGCGGCGCGGCGTCGGTGGCGATTTCGATTCCGGCGGGATGGTCGCTGCCGCGGGTCTCGATGACGGTTCCCGGGGCGGCGTCGAGGAAATCGTGCCAGAATCGGAGCATTTTCCGGGCTGCATCGTTGCGCCGTTCCGGATAGAAGCGCTCCTTGTCGAAAAGTTCTCCGGTGATTCCCCAGGTTTCGGTGCCGAACCCCATGCCGTTGGAGAGCCAGATGTAGTCATATCCGAGGTCGCGGGCGAACTCCCGGTACTGACGACCGAGAAATTCGCCGAGGGTGGTCCCCTCCGGAATTCCCGAGGGAAAACCGGCGTAGGCGCGGGAATCGGCATGCAGGACGGCGTTGCAGGTGACGAAACTGTGCGGATAGATGGAGTGTCCCCGGGCGATCTCCCGATGACGGTGGTATTTGAAGTCGGAGACGGAGAATTCCGGACCGTTGTCGAAGGTTGCGCCGATACGAATCGGTTTCCCGGTGATTTCGCTTCCGGTTTCCCGGAGCACTTCGATCATCCGCTTCAACCATGCGTAGGTGCGGGGGGCGGCGTCGGGACGGTATTTTACCGGATAGTAGTTGAGGTGTTTCCTGTCCCGGGCCGTGGGATTTTTCGGTGGCGGCAGAGGATTGGCGATTCCCTGCCAGTACCCCCATTCGAAGGTCTGATTCGGATCTCCGGAGTATTCGAGGATCTCGCTGCCGTCCGCGAGCCAGAGAAGGACGGAGACGGTGTCCGCCTCCGCTGTCAGCGGAGCCCATTGCCGGAAGAGAGTTCTTCCCACCGAATACATCATTTCCTCACTGTCATTCTGAAATGGTTTGGCACTGAGTTCCAGTGTCACGTTCCGTAACTTCATTTCCATCCTCCCCCATTTGCCCGGATGCAGGAAGTAAAATTGTTCCGGCGCCGATCCGCTCCGGCAAAACTTGTCATCCTTCTCCGCCTCCATTCGTTTTTCACGAATCGAAGCGGAACTGCTGCGATAAGTATACTGTAAAAAAATGCGGATGGCCAGGACAATGGGAAACCGCTGGCGGAAAAACGAAGAAAAGTTTACAATAGTCCAAAAACGGCGGATTGCGAACGGTCCGTCTCCCGCTTCACCGCCGGGAGGAATTCGGCAGGACGGTCACAGGTAGCGGCCGGTGCGGCTCTCCGGAGTTCGCGTGACGGTTTCCGGCGTGCCGGCGACGACAATCCGCCCGCCTTCGCTCCCGCCGCCCGGACCCATGTCGATGAGAAAGTCGGCGTTGCGGATCACATCCGGATCGTGCTCGATCACAATGACGGTCGCACCGTTCTCGATCAGTTTCCGGAAGACGCCGAGCAGAACCCGGACATCCAGCGGATGCAGGCCGATGGTGGGTTCGTCGAAGACGAAGAGCGAATCCTCCTGCGTCCGGCTCATTTCCCCGGCGAGTTTCAGCCGCTGCGCCTCGCCGCCGGAGAGGCCGGGCGTCTCCTCCTCCAGCGTCAGGTAGCCCAGCCCGAGATTCCGGAGCGTCTCCAGCCGTTGGCGGACCGTTTTCCAGCTGTCGCAGAACTCCGCCGCCGTGTTGATGTCCATATGCATCAGCTCCGGGAGCGTCCGGAGTTCCCCGCGGTGGTTGGCGAGGCGGACCGCTCCCGCCGCCGCCGCATAGCGGGAGCCGTGACAGTCGGGACAGGGGATCTCCACATCGGGCAGAAATTGGACGTCCAAGCTGATCGTGCCGGTGCCGTCGCAGCCCGGGCAGCGCAGCCTGCCGGTGTTGCAGGAGAAATCTCCCGCCTTGTAGCCGAGCTTCTTCGCGTCCGGAGTCGCCGCGCAGAGCTTGCGCAGTTCGTCGTGGACATTGGCGTAGGTCGCCACCGTGGAACGCACGTTGACGCCGATCGGCGTGGCGTCGATCAGCTTCACCTGCCGGATTCCCGCCGGATTCGCCGCGCGGACATGGGCGGGGAGCTTCCTGCCGGCGACGGCGGCTCTCAGCCCCGGGATCAGACTCTCCAGAATCAGCGTCGTCTTGCCGGAACCGGAGACGCCGGTCACTGCCGTCATCCTCCCTTTCGGAATATCGACCGAAAGCGGTTTTACCGTGTGGATGGCGCCGGTGTCAAGGTGGATTTTCCCGAGCGAAAAGAGTTCGTTCTCCGGTGCGCGCGGGCGGATTTTTCCTTCTGCTTTCCCGGAGAGAAAGGGGCCGATGAGCGAGGCGGGGGTCCCGGCGAGTTCTGCGACGCTCCCCTGTGCGACGACATGCCCCCCGGCCGAACCGGCGCCCGGACCCATTTCAATGAGGTGATCGACGCCGGAGAGGAGCTGCGCGTCATGATCGACCAGCACGACCGAGTTGCCGTCGGCGATCAGGTCGTGCATGACGCCGGCCAGTCCGTCGAGGTTGGCCGGATGAAGGCCGATCGAAGGTTCGTCCAGCACATAGAGCACGCCGGTGGTGCGGTTGCGGACCGCCCGCGCCAGCTGCATGCGCTGCCGTTCGCCGGTCGAGAGGGTCGAGGCGGCTCGGTCCAGCGTCAGATAGCCGAGCCCGAGAGCGAGCAGCCGCCGGGCGACGGTGCGGAACGAATCGCAGATGCTCTCCGCCATCGGGCGCATCTCCTCCGGCAGAGACGCGGGAACGCCGTCCACCCAGACGCAGAGGTCGGCGAGGGTCATGCGGCAGACGGCGTCGAGGGAGATTCCGCGCACCTCCGGCGTCCGTGCCGCGGCGGAGAGTCGGGAGCCGCCGCAGTCGGGGCACGGGCTCTCGCACAGGAAGCGGGCGACCCGCTTCATGCCGCTTTCATCCTTGACTTTGGCGAGGGCGTTTTCGACGGTACGGATGGCGCTGTAATAGGTGAAGTCGAGCTCTCCGGCGGAGTCGGTGTTTTTCGAATGGTAGAAGATATGTTTTTTGACCGCCGGACCGTTGTAGACGATCTCCTTTTCCTCCGCTGTCAGTTCGGCGAAGGGAACGTCGGTGCGGACTCCCATCGCCCGGCAGACGTCGACCATCAGCGACCACATCAAACTCTTCCACGGGGCGACGGCCCCCTGGTCGAGGGTGAGCGATTCATCCGGGACCAGCGCGGAGCGGTCCACGGTGCGGACGATTCCGGTGCCGTCGCAGGTGCGGCAGGCGCCCCGGCTGTTGAAGGCGAGCTCCTCCGCCGAAGGGGGCGTGACAAGGGCGCCGCACTCCGGGCAGCGCAGCTCCCGTTCGGCGGCGACGGCGAGCGACGGTGCGAGCCGGTGGCCGTCGGGGCAGCGGTGACAGGCCAGCCGGGAGAAGATCAGCCGGATGCTGTTGAGCAGTTCGGTGCCGGTGCCGAAGGTGCTGCGGATTCCGGGGACGCCGGGGCGCTGGCGGAGCGCGAGGGCGGCCGGAACGTAGCGCACCTCGTCGACGTCGGCCTTTGCCGCCTGGCTCATCCGGCGGCGGGTGTAGGCCGAAAGCGCCTCCAGGTAGCGGCGGGATCCCTCCGCGTAGAGGACGCCGAGCGCCAGCGAGGACTTGCCGGAGCCGGAGACGCCGGCGACGCCGACGATCTGGTTGAGCGGCACATCCACATCGATGTTCTTGAGGTTATGGACGCGCGCGCCGCGGACTTCGATATGATCTTTCATCGGGCAAGGGCTCTTCTTCTGAAAAAATGGATCTGCCGCCGGAAGACGAGTTTTGCAATCGTGCGATGGAATTTTTGCGTCATCATAAACGGATTCACGCCGGGAACGCGGCGCCGGACGCTCGATCCTCCTTGACGGCGGCAATACGGCCGGCGACGGCGTCCTCGAGCAGGCGGAAAAACGCGGCGTTCCGATCCGCGGTCCGGTAAGGACGCCATGGTCCGGTTGCTGCAGCCTTCCCCCTGTCGGGCGGCTTCGGGAGTTTCCCCCGGTCGTCGTGCGCCATGCCGGGCGCACCCCCGAAAAAAAGCGGCAATCCGCCGGGACCGCCGCTTCCTTTTCCCGTCGGAACCCCGTTATTCTTCCTCGAGCTGATCGGCGATCGAATCGGCGATCTCGTAGTTGGCGGTGACCAGCTGAACGTCGTCGAGCTCTTCCATCCGCTCGACCAGACGCAGCACCTGACGCGCAATCGCCGGGTCGGTGATCTCCGTCACCATGTCGGGACGGCGGATCAGCTCCGCCTCGTCGGTCGGAATTCCCTTCTCCTCAAAGAGCTTGACCAGAGCTTCGAAGTTTTCCGGATCGGCCCAGACCTCCGCCACGCCGTCCTCGACCGTGAGGTCGTTGGCGCCGGCGTCGAGCACGAGATCCATCAGTTTCTCCTCGTCGGCCCAGTCGCCGGTGATGACGAAGTGCGCCTGGCGGCGGAACATCCGCGCCACCGCGCCGGAACCGGCCATGTTGCCGTTGTTGCGGTCGAAGACCATGCGCACATCACTGATCGAACGGTTCTTGTTGTCGGTCAGGCACTCGACCATGACCGCCACGCCGCCCGGCGCATACCCCTCGTAGACGATCTCCTCGAAGACCGCGTCGCCCAGCTCGCCCACGCCCTTCTTGATGGCGCGCTCGATGTTGGCGTTCGGCATGTTGACCGCCTTCGCCGAAGTCAGCGCGGAACGGAGCCGCGGATTCGCATCCGGATCGGCGCCGCCTATCTTGGCGGCGACCATGATCTCCTTGGCGATACGGGAGAAGGCCTTCCCCTTGACCTTGTCGGCGGCCTCTTTCTTGTGCTTGATGTTTGCCCATTTGCTGTGACCGGACATACTGACACTCTCCAGACTGTTTGAGATGATTTGATAGATTCACATAAATTAACACGGAAACGGCGGATTTTCAAGCGTTCTCTTCCGGAAAGCACAGGAAGAATCCGCCGTTTTCCCCGTTGTCAGCCGACGACGATGTTGACCAGGCGGCCAGGCACGCAGATCACTTTGCGGACCTGGCGGCCGTTGATCGCGGCCTGCACCTCGGGCGACCCCAGCGCGATCTCGCGCGCGGTCTCCTCGCTGCAGCCGACCGGCATCATCAGCCGCGCCTTCGGTTTTCCGAGCACCTGCACGAGAATCTCCACTTCGTCCACCTTGAGGTGCGCCTCATCCCACGTCGGCCACGGCACGTAGGCGAGCGTCCCCTCATGCCCGAGCATCGACCAGAGCTCCTCGCAGAGGTGGGGGGCGAAAGGGGAGAGCAGCAGCACGAAGGTCTCCGCCGCTTCGCGCGGCACCTCCTTCCGCTTCGAGAACTCGTTCAGACAGATCATCAGCTGGCTGATCGCGGTGTTGAAATGGAACGCTTCCAGATCCTGCGTCACCTTCTTGATCGTGGCATGGAGCAGCCGCAGCTGTTCGGGCGTGCACGGAACGTCCGCCGGCGGGGTCTCCGCCACCAGCCGCCAGGCGCGCTTGAGGAACCGGTACACCCCTTCCACCCCCTTGGTGCTCCACGGCTTGGTCGCTTCGAGCGGCCCCATGAACATCTCGTAGAGCCGCATGCTGTCGGCGCCGTAGTCGCGGATCACGTCGTCCGGATTGACCACGTTGCGCAGCGACTTGGACATCTTGGCCGGGAACTCGGTCAGGGGTTCGCGGTCGGAGAGGCGGACCGGACCGTCCGGCGTGAACTCCACCTGGTCGGTCGGCACCAGCGCGCCGCGGCGGTCCCTGTAGCTCGTGCCGAGGATCATCCCCTGGTTGACCAGCTTGAGGAACGGCTCCTTCGTGGAGACCAGCCCGAGATCGAAGAGCACCTTGTGCCAGAAGCGGGCGTAGAGCAGGTGGAGGACCGCGTGTTCCGCGCCGCCGACGTAGAGATCGACCGGCATCCAGTAGCGTTCCTTCGCCGGATCCCACGCCGCATCCGGATTCTTCGGGTCAATGTAGCGCAGGTAGTACCAGCAGGAGCCCGCCCACTGCGGCATCGTGTTGGTTTCGCGGCGGCCGCGGCGGCCGGTGGCCGGATCCACATAGTTGACCCAATCCTTCGCCTTCGCCAGCGGCGGCTCACCGGTTCCGGAGGGTTTGAAGTCCGCCATCTCCGGCAGGTTCACCGGCAGTTCGGAGTCGCGGACCAGCTCGATCGAACCGTCCTCGTAGTGGATGATCGGGAACGGTTCCCCCCAGTAGCGCTGGCGGCTGAAGAGCCAGTCGCGCAGCTTGTATTTGACCGCTTCGCGACCGAGACCGCGTGCCGCAAGCCACTTCGTCGCGGCGGGCTTGGACTCCTTCACCGAAAGTCCGTTGAGATCGAGCCCCTCGTTGTTGGCGGAGTTGATGAGCTTGCCCTCCCCGGTCCAGCACGCCCTGCCGGCGAGCACGGCGGCGACGTCGCAATTCTCCGCCGCGGCCGCGGCCGGATCCGGCTCGATGATGCACTTGACCGGCAGTCCGAACGTTTCGGCGAACTCGAAGTCGCGGGTGTCGTGCGCCGGCACCGCCATGATCGCGCCGGTCCCGTAGCTCACCAGCACGTAGTCGGCGATCCAGATCGGAATCTTCCCGCCGTTGACCGGATTGATCGCGTATGCGCCGGTGAAGGCGCCGGTCTTCCCGGTCGAGAGTTCGGTCCGGGCGAGGTCGCTCTTCTTCGCCGCCTCCTCCCGGTAGGCGTCGACCGCGGCGCGGCGCTCCGGCACGGTGATCTTCGAAACCAGCGGATGCTCCGGCGCGAGCACCATGTAGGTCGCGCCGAACAGCGTGTCCGGACGGGTGGTGTAGACGGTGATCCGGTCCCCGGAGGCGGTTTCGAAGATCACCTCCGCGCCGGTGGATCTGCCGATCCAGTTGCGCTGCATCTCCTTGATCCCCTCCGGCCAGTCCAGCTCGTCGAGGTCGTTGAGCAGCCGTTCGGCGTATTCGGTGATCCGGAGCATCCACTGCTTCATCGGGCGACGCTCCACCGGATGGTTGCCGCGTTCGCTGCGCCCGTCGATCACCTCTTCGTTGGCGAGCACGGTCCCGAGCGCCGGGCACCAGTTGACCGCCACTTCGTCAAGGTAGGCCAGTCCCTTCCTGTGAAGCTGCATGAAGATCCACTGGGTCCACTTGAAGTAGTTCGGATCGGTGGTGTTGATCTCCCGCTCCCAGTCGTAGCTGAAGCCGAGCGATTTGATCTGGCGGCGGAAGTTGTCGACGTTCTTCTTCGTGGTCACCGCCGGATGGGTGCCGGTCTCCACGGCGTACTGTTCCGCGGGCAGTCCGAACGCGTCCCACCCCATCGGATGGAGCACGTTGAAGTTGCGCATCCGCTTGTAGCGGCAGAGGATGTCGGTCGCGGTGTACCCTTCGGGATGGCCGACGTGCAGCCCCGCTCCGGAGGGATAGGGGAACATATCCAGCGCGTAGAACTTCGGCCGTTCGTCAAAATCGACCGCCCGGAACGTGCGGTTCTTCTCCCAGTACTCCTGCCATTTCTTTTCAATCGCGGTAAAATCGTATTCGCGTGCCATATTCCACCTGTTCTGCGTTAAAACTGAAATGATTCCATAACATACACATCAAACGCCGGCAATGCAATTTTTCCCGGCCGTTTTGCGACATTCAAACCGCAAAGCCGTGCTTCCGGGCGATTTCGCGCAGGAATCCGGCCGCGCAGGCGGGGTCCGGCTCCGCCCAGCGCCATGCGGGATAGGGATAGATCCGCTGCGGATCCGCCACCGGAACCAGCCGGTAATCCACCGCGTAACAGTTCGGGCCGTGGAAGAAATCCATGTTCCCGGACCAGCCGGTCGCCACCGTCTCCAGCCCGAACCGGATCGCTTCGGCAATGGTCAGGCCATACCCTTCCGAACGGTGGAGAGAAAGGTAGACGTCGCTCTTCCGGTAGAGATCATCCAGCTCCTCCTGTTTGAGAAACGCGTCGAGCAGCCGGATGTTCGGCGCGTCCGCCGCGGCACGCCGGAGCGCCTCCCATCCGGCGGGATACATGCCGGGCCGGGAGATCTTGAGCAGAAGCTCCGCGTCACGCCGGTCGCCGAACGCCTGCC
>CAZPWP010000042.1:0-11775 GCA_964590295.1 uncultured Victivallis sp. | reverse complement strand
CAAAGAGCATCCGGCGCCGCCCTCCGAACGCAATGAGCTGGTCATCCGCTTCTTCGACAGCATGAAGAACCACGATGCCGCCGCTGCTTCCGAGCAGGGCAGAAAGCTTCAGGCGATGGATTCCGGCAACGATTACGTCTCGAAGCTGGTCTCCATTCAACAGAGCAACCTCTATATCGACCGGGCGCAGAAGGCGCTCAATTCCGGAGATGCCGCCGGAGCGGTTGCCGCGCTTGAGGAAGGGCTGAAACGCTATCCGCTCAATCACACGCTCCTGCAGTTGAGAAATCGGGTCCGGATCCTGAAACAGGCGCCGGGGCTGATTCAGGCGATGCGCAGCGCCGAAAGTACGGCGGCGAAAAGTGCGGCTCTCTCGGCGGCCAGCACCGCACTGGCCGGAAATGTGACTCCGGAGCTGACCGCCTACTTCGACGCCTATCGCGCCGGCATTGCGGCGCAGGCTGAGCAGGAACGCCGCAAGGCTGTTTCGGAACCGTCGGTCCCTGTTCCGAAGGCTCCGGCCGCTTCCGGACCCGATGCGGCGGGGAAGAGTCCGGTCGCGCGGTGACGCCATGCGGCGAAGAAGCGTTGCGGCTCTCGTCTTTTCCGTCGCCCTGGCTTCCGCCGGAGAACCCGGCGGTGGAATCTGGGATTTCCTGCCGGAAGTGGTCGCGACCGTTGACGGCAAGCCGATCCGCCGCAGTGAGCTTTCGGTCAAACTCCCCCCCGGGGCGGTGCCGGACCGCAACGCATTGATCTCGTTGATGCGAAGCGCTGTGGAGACGAAAATCTGCTTTTCGCTGATCGATGAACTGCTTAATTCCGCCGGAATCGTGCCGAGCCGCGAACTTGCGCTGGAGTATCTCAAACAGTTGAATTCCCTGCTGCCGCGGGGAATTCCCGGTACGCCGCCGGAACGTTTTCAGCAGCTTGCTTCTCAGCCGCAGTTTCAGCTCAACGCGGCACTGCATCGCTGTTTCGCCCGGCGCGAGCCGGAGCGGATCAAGGTGTCGGAGCAGGAGATCGAAACCTTTTACCGCCTGAATCAGACGCAGTTTCTTCTGCCGGAACAGGTCGATCTCGGAATCATTCAGTTTCCCGCCTCCCGGCCGGCGGCACGGGAGGAAGCGGAGATGGTCCGCTCCCGATTGTTGCAGGGCGAATCGTTTGACCGAATCGCAGGTGAGCTCAATCCTGGCGGCGCGACGCTCGATGCGTTTCGGGTGACCGGCGAACTGCGAAAGCAGCAGCCCGATTTGAAGATCAGCGGCATCAGCCGTCCGTTCCGGGTGGAGGAGTTCTGGGTGATCGTCAAACTGAGGGGGCGGACTCCCGCTTCCTTTGTTCCGTTGAAGTCCGTTGCCCCCTATATCCGTGAACAGCTCGCTGCCGCCAAGGTCGGTCGCGCGCTGGAACTCTATTTGCGCAAGCGGATGCAGAAGATGAAGATTGAATTTCACCTCGAGCCGGTCGCGCCCGGGAGCCCGGCGGCGGACGGTCCGTCGGCCGGTTCCCGGTGATGAGGCTCAGCGCCAGAGCGACAGATTGAGCGTTGACTCCATCGCTTCCAGCTTCGGCATCAGCCGTTCGAACGCCTTGCCCGGCCCCCACGCTTCGACCAGGAAGAGTTCACCCGCGCCCCAGAGGAGGGGGTTGAACGGCACGATCAGCAGCCGGTAGTGGAAATCCTCCTTGCCGACGCTTCGTCTGGCCCGGATCCGGCGGGCGTCGAGTCCTTCGGTGGTCTGGAATTCGCGATTTTCGGTGATGGTGTAGTGGTTGGTCTCGGTGAGCGCGCGGCGGATGAGCTGCTCCCAGAAGGCGAGCGATCCGCCGGAAAGATTGGCGCGCCGGGTGAGCCGGATGACGCAGTCATTTGCCGAGACGGCGACCGCTTCGTGCGCTTCTCCGTTGTCTCCCGCATAAACGGTCACGAAATCTTCCGGCAGTTCCAGATCGAATGGGAGGGTGGATTTCCCATTCACCGGAATCGAGGATTTGCCGGCGGAACTGCCCAGCCGTTTCACCCAGGTGAGCGGAATGAGCGGCCCTGCCTGAACCGGACGGGGGCCGACGGTCTGGAACATGACTGTCAGCGTTACATAGCTGATCCGGTTTTCCGCCTGCTTGAGGCGGCTCTGAAGCTGTTCGATTTCGGTGGTGACGCGGGAGAGTTCCTGCTCCACCTTGAGCAGCTCCTCGACTTTGGCGCTCCGCTTGAGCAGTTCGGCAAGGCGGAGCCGCAGCTTCTGCAGATTGTCCAGCCGGATGCCGAGGTCGGAAACCTGTTCGGTCAGGTCCTCGCCGGTGATGCGGCGCGACAGGACCGTGCCGAGTTTCTCGATCTGCTCCACCGTTTCTTCCGCTTTGGCGACGGGAATTCGCAGCACGGCCCGGTTATTGCTGACATCCTGCGTGTAACCTCCGCTTTTGCGGGTGATCTCCTGGGACTGGGCGAGTGCGGCGTCAGTATCGTCGACATTGAGCGTGAGCGAGGCGGTGAAGGCCATCTGCCGGCCCGCTTCGCCACGGAACTTGCGTGCGGTTCCGTTGTAACCGTAGACGGTACCGGCTTCCGCCGCATTTTCCGCCGGCATCGTCGGCGCGGCAGCAGCTCCGGCGGCGAATTTCGGCTGAATTGCGACACTGTCGGCGGCCGCCTCGGTGGCGACGGCGATGGAAGGGACAGAACAGCCGGCCAGCAATGTGGCTGACGTCAGTCCGAACAGTACGGTGTGAAGATGTCTCATTGTATGGAAACTCCTTCTGAAGTTATGGTTCCTCTTCGCACTATAGACCGGTTTTCCTTTTTTTCAACCGGTGGATGGGAAAAAGGGCGGAATCCGCAGTCAGGGTTCCGCCCTCTGGTTACAGGAGGATCAATAGCAGTTCCTGCCGCGCTTGACCCACTCCCGGATTCTCTGGAAGAATGCGTAGAGTGCCGGGAGGAACGCAATACCGATCCGTGTGGCAAGCAGCATTCCGTAGAATGTGGTCATGCCGATTGCCCGGCGGCTTCCCGCACCGGCTCCGGCCGCCACCTCCATCGGGTAGACGCCGATGATGAATCATCAGCACCGCGCGGTAGCGTTGCTTGAACCCTTCCAGCGCGGATTCGCTGACCGGTTTCCCGGTGGCACGTTCCTGTTTGGAGAACTCCACCACACCATCAGAATTGCGCTCTTGCCGGCCGGACCGGTCAGCATCACCAGACCGAGCCGGGCGCAGATGCTCAGCGAGAGGCCGCACAGATGCAATCCGATGAAGCCGCCAAGCACCGCGATGGCGATCGAGGGGATCACCGGCAGCGGAATGCGCCGGCTCTCGTACCGGCCGACCAGGAAGAGGGGACCGAAGATCAGCGCCGGCAGCATCCGCCCCGACGATCTTGCCGTCGTTGCCGCGCTCCTGACAGCTCATATCGGTCCAGCTGATCTGATGGTCATGCGGAATTTTATCCCGTACGATCTGTTCGATCCGTTTCATCAGCGCACCGCTGCTTACACCGGGCATCGCCTGTGCGTTGACTGCGGCGGACATCGCCAGGTTGAAGCGTTCGATCTGCCGCGGTCCGATCATGCAGGAGACACTGGCAATGGCGCTCAGCGGCGGCGGCGTTCAGGGAGATCAGTCCCGCCCGGCGATTCGCTTCATCGGTCCGGCGGCGGGGAGGGAGGATGCCGGAGCGGATTTTTCCGAAAACAGGGCCCTTCTCTCCTTGCAAACCACGAAAAAGAGGATATATTATCAGGATATGTGCGAACGGATAAAACTGAATGGAAGTTTTTTGAAATCACCAGTTGAAGGAGCAAAAAAGAATGTATGCGATCATCAAAACCGGCGGCAAGCAGTATAAGGTCAAAACCGGCGATCTCGTCGAGGTCGAAAAGCTCGATGCCGAAGTCGGCGGCAAAGTGACTTTCTCCGAGGTTCTCGCCGTCGGCGAAGAGGGCGGCCAGCTCAATGTGGGTTCGCCGCT
Source organism: uncultured Victivallis sp. (assembly GCA_964590295.1). Classification (GTDB taxonomy): domain Bacteria; phylum Verrucomicrobiota; class Lentisphaeria; order Victivallales; family Victivallaceae; genus Victivallis. The sequence goes on along the minus strand of CAZPWP010000042.1, from coordinate 7,796 downwards.
CGTCGCGGGCGCCTCGGTCGATGCGGTGGTCAAGGATCAGTTCCGCGCCAAGAAGATCGTGGTCTTCAAGATGAAGCGCCGCAAGGGATACCGCCGTACCCAGGGCCACCGTCAGGGGCTGACCCGCGTCGAAATCGGCGAAATCAAGGGCTGACTCTCCAATGCGGTACGATGCCAACGGCGCTTTGATGGAGACGGAGCTGCCGGGGATTCCGCTCGTTAATCGCGGCAAGGTCCGCGATGTCTATGACCTCGGCGATGCACTGCTTTTTGTGGCAACCGACCGGCTGAGCGCGTTCGACGTGGTCATGCCCAACGGCGTGCCGCGCAAGGGTGAAGTGCTGACGCAGATCTCGCTCTTCTGGTTCGACCTGATGCGGGATGTGCCGAATCACCTGATCTCGGCGGATGTCTCCATCCGGCCGGAACTGAAGGCCTATGTCAAGGATCTGCAGGGGCGCTCGATGATCGTGCGCAAGGCGAAGGTGATCCCGGCGGAGTGTATCGTCCGCGGATACCTGGTCGGCAGCGGTTGGAAGGATTATCAGAAGTGCGGTGTCGTCTCCGGCATCCGGCTCCGTCCCGGCTATCAGCAGGCGTCGAAGCTGGATGAACCGCTGTTCACGCCGTCGAGCAAGGCCGCTGTGGGCGAGCATGATGAGGCGATCTCTTTTGAGCAGGTTGTGGAGCTGATCGGCGCGGAAAAGGCGGCGGCGATCCGCGATCTCTCGCTCAAAATCTACACCACCGCGCGCGATTATGCGGAAAAACGGGGCATCATCGTCGCCGACACCAAGTTCGAGTTCGGCGAAGTCGACGGGAAAATCATTCTGGTTGACGAGGTGCTCACCCCGGATTCGAGCCGGTTCTGGCCGGCGGATCAGTACCGGGTCGGTACCAGTCCGGTCAGCCTCGACAAGCAGTTTGTGCGTGACTATCTGGAGACGCTCGACTGGAACAAGACCGCCCCCGGGCCGGTCATTCCCGCTGACGTCGTCGAAAAGACCAGCAGCAAGTACCTCGATGCGTACCGGATGCTGGCCGGGCGGTCGCTGTAACAGGCAGGATCAGCCGGGAAAGGGGCGGCGGCCGCGGGCCGGCCGCCTTTTCTATGTCCAGGAGTCGATGAACGATGCCGGAACTTTTCAATGAATTTACGCTTCTCCAGATTGTAACGCTGATGGTCAGCGCTGTCCTGATCGGGATCAACAAGACGGCGATTCCGGGAATCGGCGTTCTGCCGGTGGTGCTGCTGACGATGGCGTTCCCCGCCCGTCTTTCGACCGGACTTCAGCTGATTATGCTGGCGATGACTGATTTGCTGGCGGTCGCCTGGTACCGCCGCCACGCGGATTGGAAGATTGTGCTGCGGTTGCTGCCGTGGGCGTTCGCCGGACTGGCGCTCGGTTCGTGGACGTTGCGCTACATCAGCGACGAAACGATGCGGCCGCTGCTGGGCGCGATCGTTCTGATGCTGGCGGCGCTGAACTTTCTGCGGGCCCGACTCGTGCCGGAGAAGATCCCATCGAGTGCGGCGATCGCGGCGGCCTGCGGTGTGACGCTCGGCTTCACCACGCAGGTCGCGAATGCGGCCGGGCCGGTGGCGGCGATCTACTTTCTGGCGATGAAGCTGCCCAAGGAGAAGTACATGGGGTGCAGCGCCTGGTTCTTCCTGATCATCAACTGGACCAAACTGCCGATCTTTCTCTGGGAGGGGCGGATCACGGTGGAGGCGTTGAAGATCGACCTCATGATGATTCCATTCCTGCTGATCGGGGCGGTGCTCGGCATTCTGCTGCTCTCGAAGATGCCGCAGAAACTCTTTGAGAACATCATCCAGGTTCTGGTGGTGGTGACCGCGATCAAGCTCTTTTTCTGACGCGGGCCGGTTTACGGCAGGGGAAGCGGCAGTTCCAGCAGTGTCGCCGCGTTTTTCCATAAAATCAGTTCGTGCTCTTCATGCGTGAGCGGCAGAGAGCGGATGAAATCGAGCTGTTCCTTCTGGTTGCACCACGGGCTGTCGGTGCCGAAAAGGATCCGTTCCGCGCCGTGCCTGCGGATGATCCGCACCAGCCGCGCCGGATCGATGTAGTCCGGTGTGAGGAAGGCGAGATCGAAGGAGACCGGCAGACCGACCAGATATTTTTCCACTTCATCCCACATCGTCATCGAACCGAGGTGCGCCAGCACCAGCCGGAGCTCCGGAAAGCGCCGGTGAAATGCCGCCAGCCGTTCCGGATCGGTGTGCCACGGCGGCGGGAACATGATGTCGTACCCGGCGTGGGTCACGACGAACAGATCCAGTTCCATGCACTTTTCCCAGAGCGGAAAGAGCCGTTCCTCGCTGAATTCGAACTGCTGATATTCTGGATGCAGCTTGATCCCCTTCAGTCCGGCGCGAGCGATGGATTCCAGCGTGGCGGCCGGATCGGGATCTGCGGGGTGGATCGAGCCGGTGAAGAAGACCGGCGCGCGGTTCTCTGCCGCCGCCCAGCGGTTCACGCCGGCGGTGTTCGCCGGATTGTTGACCAACGCAAGGGCGAGCGAGTAATCAATTCCCGCCTCGCGCATCGAGGCGATCAGCCCGGTCCGGGTGCCGTCGGTCGCCGGTTTCAGGCGTCCCTGAACGGCGCCGAGCGCTTTGGCGACGACCTTTTCCGGATAGCAGTGGGTGTGGAAATCGATGACCATCATGAAAAAAGACGGGAACCGGTTGTGCGGTCCCCGCCGGATTGCTGCGCCTGTATTGTTCAGCTCCGCGGCTCGCGGTCGAGCGGCGCGTTGGCCAGCGTCTGAAGCCACTCGACGTTCGGGAAGTAATCCTTGTAGAACGAACGGATCAGGATCTCCAGCCCCTTCTGGCCGTACTCCCAGTCGAGGATCTTGTCGCCGAGCGCCTTGCGGACGTTGCTCTGGTCGAAGATGATATCCGACGAGAAGTAGGGGAAGAGGTCGCCGAGGAAACGGGCCATCAGTTTGTTGTCCATCGTCTCCGCGACCGGTCCGCCGTTGACGGTGGTTCCGTCGAGGCGGAGCACCCGGCAGATGGAGTTTTCAATCTGATGGGTCGACAGCGGGCTTTCCCCGGTGATGTGATACGCCTGATTGTTGACCGGCTGCTGGAAGAGGGCGGTGATCGCCTCCTGCACGTAGTCGATCGGCACGAAGTAGACGTGCTCGGAGGGATTCGTGGCGAAGTTGATCTGCAGATTGGTCCAGCTGGTATGGTCGATATTGTGTTTGGTGCAGTAGTGACTCTTGAGTTTGCCGAGGAACTCCAGAATGCGGTAGAATGCCAGCGGCTTGCGGATCCGCCCGTCCGAACGGCGCCCGGTGATGATCGCCGGACGGTAGACCGTGAAGGGAATACCCGACTCGCGGATCAGCATCTCCGCCTTGAACTTGCTCTCCTCATAAGGGTTGTTGAACCCGTTGTCGATCGGGGAGTTCTCGAAGGCGGTTCCGGAGAGTCTTCCGGCGATGTAGGCGGTCCCGACATAATGGAACTCCTTTACCTTGAGCAATTTCGCCAGCTTGACCATGTTTTCGGTGCCGTTGTAGTTGATCCGGTAGGTCCGGCCGGTGGGGTCCTTGCCGAGATTGACGTCGGCGGCGCAGTGGAAGATGATCGAGGTCCCGGCGAGCAGCGGATCCTTCGCCAGTGTTTCCGGATCGATGGTGGTCACGTCGCCTTCGATCATCTTGACCGATTTCAGAATCCGGTCGGCCAGTTCGGGGCATCCGTCGAATTGACATTCGTCGCGGAGGATCTCCTCGGTTCTCTGCTGTGCGCTCTTGACCGCTGTTTTACGGGCGAGGCAGACGATTTCATAGTCCTGCCGCTCACGAAGCAGCGCAACTACAAACGCACTGCCGACCAGACCGGTGATTCCGGTCAGAAAAATCTTTTCCATCAGGCACCTGATATTGTTTTCTTAATGTACGAAGAACAAACTATACACCTTATTTTGCAGAATTGCAAGCAGTTTCATCAAAAAAAGCTCCGTTGCGCCGCTGCTGCCTTGACTTTGCCGGATTTTCGGGGTATTTTATTTCAAATGATGAATTCAGAGAATGGGAGTTTTGTTTCACAATGTTTTTTCTGCGTTTTTCCACACTGCTCCCGGCAATCACGATGCTGCTGCTCTGCGGCTGCAGCGATGAGTCCGCCGCTGTTGCGAAGGGGAGGACCGCGGTCAGTGCCGGACTCCCGCCGATCGCTTACATCGCCAACCGGATCGGCGGCGATTTCATCCACGCGACCTCGATTCTGCCGGAGGGACGCAGTCCGCACGACTATTCTCCGGGGCCGCACGACATCCGCGCCGCCGCGGTCTCGAAGCTCTTCCTCTCCACCCGGATGCCGTTCGAGAACTCACTGTTCCGCCCGCTTTCGCGGGGCAGCGTCAAGCTGGTCGATGTGTCGGAGGGAATTTCGCGGATCCCGTTCGGCGTGAACTGCGACCATGAACATGCCGAGGACCCGCATGCGGGCCACTCGCACGCTCCCGGAGAGCCCTGCAGCGAGGACGGGCTCGATCCCCATGTCTGGCTCTCGCTCGACAACGCGGTCCGGATCGCAGAGAATATCGAAAAGGCGTATGCCGCGCTTGATCCCGCGCATGCCGCCGTCTACCGCGCCAATTGCGAAGCGCTCATCAGGGAGTTTTCCGCGCTCGAAAAAGAGGTGAAACAGGAACTTGCACCCTATGCGGGGCAGGAGTTCTATGTGTACCATCCCGCCTTCGGCTACTTCGCGCAGATGACCGGGCTCGGGCAGGCGGCGATCGAACTCGGCGGCAGAGAGGCGTCTCCCGCCCATCTCGCCGGAATCATCCGCCGGGCGAAGGAGCACGGGGTACGGGTGATTTTCGTTCAGCCGCAGTTCAATCCGGCGAGCGCGCGGGCCCTGTCGCAGGCGATTGACGGCGAGGTGGTCGGCATGGATCCGCTCGCGGCCGACCTCCCGGCCAACATCCGGGAGATGACCCGTGTTCTCAAGGCGGGATTTGCCGCCCGGAAGGAGAGGGCGAAATCCGATGAGCGGCGCTGAAGCGATCATTGAACTCCGGGATCTTTGTTTCGGCTACGAACCCGGCCGCCGGATTCTCGACGCGGTCAATCTGACGGTGAACCGGGGGCAGTCCGGCTGCATCGTCGGTCCCAACGGCGGCGGCAAGAGCACGCTGCTGGGTTTGCTGCTGGGGCTGCTGACGCCGGAGCGCGGCGAGATCCGCATCTTCGGCGTCTCCCCGGTCGAAGCACGGCCGAAGGTCGGCTACATGCCGCAGTTTCACCAGCTCGACGGCGCCTTCCCGGTGACGGCGCTCGAAGTGGCGCTGATGGGGCGGCTGCGGCGCGGATTCCGGGGGCGTTACTCCGCGGAGGATAAGCGGATCGCCCGTGCCGCGCTGGAGGAGATGGGCATTCCGCAGGTGGCGGAGCGCAGTTTCGCCGCGCTCTCCGGCGGTCAGCGTCAGCGGGTGCTGATCGCCCGCGCACTCGTCTGCGAACCGGAGCTGCTGCTGCTCGACGAACCGACCGCCAACATCGATCCCGGCGCGGAGGAGCAGTTTTACGCCACGCTGGAGATTCTCCGCCGCCGCATGACGGTGCTGACCGTTTCGCACGACCTGGGATTCGTCAACCGCGAGGTGGATCTGGTGATCTGCGTCAACCGGCGGGTGACGGTCCACGAAGCGGGGCATTTCGACGCCGCCGCCGCCAACGCGGTCTATCATCACGAAGTGAACCTCATCAAGCACGATCACGACTGTTTCTGCAGCTGCAAGCATGGCGGCTGCGGAAAGGAGGGGTGCTAGAATGGAACTGCTGCGCGATTTCTTTCTGCCGGAGATGGTGTTTCTCCGTTACGCCCTGCTGATCGGCGCGCTGTCGAGCATCGCGCTCGGCGTGATCGGCACGATGGTGGTGACCCGCCGGATTTCGTCGATCGCCGGAGCCAGTGCTCACGCCGCGCTCGGCGGAGTCGGCGTCGCGCTCTTTCTGCAGCGAGTCTGTCTGTGGGGATGGTGTACGGCGACGCTCGGCGCGGTGGTCGGTGCGGTCGCCTCCGCGCTGCTGGTGGGGGCGGTGAGCCTCTGCGCCCGCGAGCGCGAGGATACGATCATCAACGTGGTCTGGGCGCTCGGCATGGCGATCGGGTTGCTCTTTCTCGACCGGACGCCGGGCTATGTGGACTGGCAGGGGTACTTGTTCGGCAATATTCTGCTGTTGTCCGAGCATGAGGTGTACATGACGCTGGTGCTGGATGCGATTGTGCTGATCCCGATGCTGATTTTCTACAACAGTCTGCTGGCGATGTCGTTCGACGGCACCTTCGCCGAGCTGCGCGGGGTGCGGGTGAAGCTGCTCTATCTGGCACTTCTGGCGTTGACGGCGCTGACCATCGTGCTGCTGATCAATGTGGTGGGGATCATTCTGGTGATCGCGCTTCTGACGCTGCCGGCGGCGACGGCGGGCTGTTTTACGCGGCATCTCTGGTCGACGATGGTGCTTGCCACGGTATTGAGCTGGTTTTTTGTGACCTGCGGGCTGCTGGCGAGTTACTGGTACCGAATGCCTTCCGGTCCGGCGATCGTGGTGCTGGCGGGGGGAGGGTATGTGGCCGGTCTGGCCGTGAGCGCATGGCGCGGACGCAACCAACGGAGTTGAGACGGATATGAGATGGTTTTGGAATGGATTGGCGGTGCCGGTGCTGTGCATGCTATGCCTGTTCCCGGCGGGGTGTGGCAACAATACGGCGGACGGGTGTCTCGCGAAAGCGTCGGAACGGGTTGCCAACGGCGACTGGAACGGGGCGCTGAAGCTGGCGCGGAGAGCGGTGGAGTTGGAGCCGGACAATGTCGCCGCGCTGCTTTTCCGGGCGACCGCCAGTGAGAAGTGCGATGAACGGGATCGCGCGCTCGATTCGGCGCTGCAGGCGGTGAAGATCAATCCGGAGAGTTTTGCCGCGCAGTACACGCTCGGGCGGCTCTACTCCGCCGATCCGGCCCGTTACGCCGATGCGATGAACGCGCTGGAGCAGGCGTTCCGGCTCAAGCCGGACGATGTGGATACGCTGATTCTGCTCTGCAACGTCTCGGTGTCGATGCGTGCCCGACAGGCGGTGCGGTATTTGCAGATGCTGAAGCGCCGGCCGGAGTTCGCGAAGAATCCGGCGCTGGACAACCAGCTCGGTGTCGCATTGGTGCGTGCCGGGAACTTCAATGCCGCCAAGCAGGCGTTCATGGATGCGTGCCGCAATTCGAAGAACAATCCTGACATGGTCTACAATATGGGCACCTTTCTGTACCGTTACACGGCGTCGAAAGCGAACGCCCGCGGCTTCTACAACTTTTTCCTCAGGCTGACCGCCGGCAAGCCGGAATATGCAGCCGCGCGCGCCCGGGTCGAAGCGCGGCTGCGGCAGCTGAACTGACGAGCCCGCCATGGCGTTCGGCATATCCAAGGAGATCATCGAAGACATCCGGTCCCGGTGCGATATCGTGGAACTGGTCGGCATGTTCGTGCAGCTCCGGCGGGCCGGAACCAATACCTACAAGGGACTTTGCCCGTTTCATCAGGAGAAGACGCCGTCGTTTCACGTCGATGCGGCGCGGCAGACCTTTCACTGCTTCGGCTGCGGCAAGGGGGGAGATCTCTTCCGTTTCTTCATGGAGAAGGAGAACGTCGGTTTCGTCGACGCCCTCCACATGCTCGCTTCGCGGGTCGGGGTGGTGATCCCCGAAAACTCCTCGGAGGGGGGAGATCCGGGGGGGGGCAGACGGCGCGCC
>CAZPWP010000041.1:0-11786 GCA_964590295.1 uncultured Victivallis sp. | reverse complement strand
TTCCGGACGGTTCCGCATGAGAGCGATGATCTCGTCGATCACCGAGGTCGGGATCAGCGGTTCATCCCCCTGCACATTGACGATGATATCGACCGGCTCGCCGACCAGCCGAACCGCCTCCGCGATCCGGTCGGTTCCGGAGGGATGGCTCTCGGCGGTCATCACCGCCCGCCCGCCGAACGACTCCACCGCACTGCGGATCGCCTCGTGATCGGTGGCGACCAGCACCAGATCGGCCTTCGACGCGGCCGCCTTCTCATAGACATGCTGTACCAGCGGTTTCCCGCACAACAGCGCCAGCGGCTTCGCCGGAAACCGGGTACTGGCGTAACGCGACGGAATCACCACCGCGACTTTTTCCTGACTCATTGCCGACTCCTCTCTCCGCCTTGCGGCAGCAAATATTTTCCATTCCTTCGGAGAGCCGCTCCGGCTCCCTCCCCTACTCGGGCAGGACCGCCTCCAGCTCCTCGAAATGGACCGGAACAGTCCCCATCTTGCCGACCACCACTCCGGCCGCGAGATTGGCCAGCTCGGCAGCCTCGGCCGGAGCCGCACCGGAAACCAGCGAGAGCGCGAACGTGGCGGTCACCGTATCCCCCGCGCCGGAGACATCGAACACCTCCCGCGCCCGGGTCGGAATCACCTGCGACCGCAGCGAGCGGTCGTAGAGCGCCATTCCCTGCGCGGCGAGCGAAATGAGCAGATGCTCCGGCCGCCAGCTCTCCATCAGCCTCGCGGCAGTCTCGCTGAGCGCCGCATCCTGCGCCGGATCGCCGCCCGGTCCCGGTCCATCCTCGATGCCCGCCAACGCGAACGCCTCCACCCGGTTGGGCTTCATCACCGTGATCCCGCGGACCGGCTTCATGCTCCCCGGTTTCGGATCCAGCGCGGTCACCACCTTCACCCGGCGGGCTTCGGCGACCACCTCCTCAAGCATCCACTCGGCAAGCATCCCCTTGCGGTAATCTTCGAAGATCACCGCGTCGAGTTCCCCCTTCCGGATCAGGTCGATGATCCGGTTGACCATCCGGCGGCGGATGGCGTCATCCACCGGATGCACATCCTCGTAATCCTCCCGGCAGAGCTGCTGCGCCCCGGCGATCACCCGTCGTTTTTCGGTGGTCCGCCGGGCAGAATCACGTTCCACCGCGTCACAGCTGATCCGGTATTCGCCGAGCGCGGCAAGAAGTTCATCCGCGGTCGAATCGTCGCCGACCGTCCCGAACGCGTGGGCATGGGCGTTCAACGTCGCGACGTTGCGCATCACGTTGGCGGCGCCGCCGAGGCAGCTGGTGCGGCGGCTGACGTTCACCACCGGCACCGGAGCCTCCGGAGAAATCCTGGTCACTTTCCCCCACAGATAGACGTCGAGCATCATATCGCCGAGTACCGCGATGCGGCACGCGGGGAAATGCGAGAGAATGGCATGGAAGTTCGTTCTGCTCATTTCACCTCCGCCGGAGGGATCAGCGAATTGACATAGATGGAGGTATCCAGCTTCCGCTCGCGACAGAGCGCCTCCCCGCACTGAATCCGGGCGAGAATTCCGACGAAAGTACGAACATCGTTCTGCAGCGAAGCGAGTTCCTCACCGGAGAGATTGTCAGCATGTTCCCGCAGATAGGAGGCGAGCAGATTGAGGTTCCACATCACCAGCCGCGCTTCGTACTCCGCGATCTCCCCCTTCGGCTTGAGAGAATTGCCGAGATTGCGCGCCCCGTCGAACGATTCGAGCAGCTGCAGGCGCCGCACCTGGAGCGCCATCGCGTTTTCCCGATGCAGGTAGGCGGGAATGCTCACCGCCAGCACAATCTCCGCCAGTACGATCGCGAAGAAAATCACCACCGCGAGCGCCGCGACGTAATCCCGTTTGAATTTTGCCGAAAACTGAATCTCTTTCGCCACGCCGGACGCTCCTTTCCACAATGTTCCGTTACCGGGCAATATACATCCTCAACGCGATTTTTTCAATCCCGGCGGTTGAATACCCCCGCGCGCCACAGGTAGTAGAGCAGCGTCAGCAGCGCCGTCACCGCCGAAGCCACGTAGGTCAGAAAAGCGGCGTTGAGCACCTCCCCGGCGCCGCGTTCCTCATCCGGCGAAACGATTCCGGCGGCAACCATCAGCTTCTTGGCGCGGGCGGTGGCATCAAATTCCACCGGCAGCGTGACCAGTGCGAAGATCACCGCCGCCGAAAAACAGATGATTCCCAGCCAGACCATCGGCATCGAATGGAGCAGAAACCCGATCACGAAGAAGATGTAGGCCCCCGGACTGGCGAGGTTGACCAGCGGCACCAGCGTGCTGCGCAGTCCGAGCGGACCGTAGCCGGTCGCATGCTGAATCGCGTGACCTGCCTCGTGACAGGCGACGCCGATCGCCGCCAGCGAATCGCTGGAGTAAACCGACTCCGAAAGCCGCAGCACCCGCCCGGTCGGATCGTAGTGGTCTGAGAGAAATCCGGAGGTCATCTCGATGCGCACCCCTGTCACACCCGCGTAATCAAGCAGCATGGCCGCAGCGTGCGCGCCGCTGATCCGCCGCGAAGAAGGCACCTGCGAATACTGATCGAACGCCAGCTTGGTCTTGAACGAAGCCCACAGCGCCAGGAGCATGCCCGGCAGCAGAAACATGAAATACATCGCCATAGAGGGGTTTCTCCTGTTTTATCCGCTTCCGCCCGGTCAGACCCGGGCGGGAAATCCGCAACTTTCCATTAGAAAACAACCGGCGAGCTCCGGCCACTGCGCGACATCGCGCATCGCGGGCGCCAGCCCCAGCCCGTGACAGCCGTGCGGGAATACGTGCACTTCGGCCGTCACCTGATTCTTCCAGAGTTCGCGGGCAAATGCCAGAGAGTTCTCCACATTCACGCAGCTGTCCTCCGCGGTGTGCCACAGGAACGACGGCGGCGTGTCGGCCGTCACCCGCGTCTCCAGATTGAGCCGCTTCGCCGCAGGGGAGAGCATCCCATCTCTGCCGAGCAGATTCTCCCCGCTGCCGTAGTGGCCGAACGGATCGGTGAGATTGATGACCGCATAGCAGAGAATCAGAGCGTCAGGCCGGGCGGAGAAGTTGTCCGCCACATCCCCCGCGGTCGAATCGACCTCGTCATAGAGCGTTCCGGAAGAGGCGCAGAGGTGGCCGGCGGCGGAAAATCCGAGCGTGGCGATCCGGTCCGGAGCAATGCCCCACTCCGCGGCGCGGCTGCGAACCAGCCGGACCGCCCGCAAAGCGTCGCGCTGTGGCGCCGGATAGCGGTAGGGAGCGACGCGGTACTGCAGCACGCACGCATGAAATCCCATCCGGTTGAACCGTTCGGCAATCGGGCCGCCCTCGTGCGGCGCCCGGCGGCAGTAGCCGCCGCCGGGGAAAACGATCACGCATCCACGGGGCGCGCCGGAGTTCTCCAACAGATAAGGCTCCAGATAGGGGGCAAAATCATCAGCAGAACTGCCGGTTCCGGCAGATTCCGCCTGCTTCCACAAAAAAATCCTTTCCATAAACTTTCCTGAAACTCCCGGTATAATTTCCGATAGTAAGCAAATTCCATTTTCTTAAAATAACGCGCGGGCGCACAATATGCAAGACCGTCGGAGCGGGAAAACCGCGATTGCTGGAATTTTATCTCGCTTTGAACTTGGAAAATCGGCAATCCCGTGGTATGTTAATTCTGAATAACCGTCAACCTTAACTTACCGGAGTTCCGAGTCAACCATGGCCGATTCCATCGAAAACAAGAACGAACCGCTCGACTTCATCCGCGAGATGGTCGAGGACGACAAGAAAACCAATCTGTTCAGCGGCAGAGTCGTCACCCGCTTCCCACCGGAGCCGAACGGCTACCTCCACATCGGGCACGCCAAGGCGATCTGCCTGGATTTCGGTGTCGCACAGGAGAACGGCGGCGTCTGCCACCTGCGCTTCGACGACACCAATCCAACCAAGGAAGACACCGAGTACGAGGAGTCGATCATCAACGACGTCCGCTGGCTCGGATTCGACTTCGGCGAGCACCTCTACTACGCGAGCGACTACTTCGAAAAGATGTACGAATGTGCCGTTGAACTCATCCGCCGGGACAAGGCCTACGTCTGCGACCTCACCGCGGAGGAGTGGAACAACGAGTACCGCGGCAACCTCTCCATCCCGGGGAAGGAATCCCCGGGGCGCAGCCGCTCCGTCGAGGAGAATCTCGACCTCTTCCGCCGCATGCGCGAAGGCGAATTCGCGGACGGCGCAATGGTGCTGCGTGCGAAAATCGACATGGCCTCGCCCAACATCAACATGCGGGATCCGGCCATCTACCGGATCCGTCACGCACACCACTTTCGGCACGGCGACAAGTGGTGCATCTACCCGATGTACGACTTCGCCCATCCGCTGGAAGACGCATTCGAGGGGGTGACCCATTCCTTCTGCACGCTGGAGTTCGAAATCCACCGCCCGCTCTACGACTGGGTGCTCGATTCGCTCGGCTACACCTTCCCGAACCGCCCGCGCCAGACCGAGTTCTCGCGCCTCAATCTGACCGCCACGGTGATGAGCAAGCGCAAACTGCTCCAGCTGGTCAAGGAGCACTACGTCAGCGGCTGGGACGATCCGCGCATGCCCACGCTCTCCGGCATGCGCCGCCGGGGCATCCCCGCGTCGGCGATCCGCCGCCTCTGCCGGACCGTCGGCGTAACTAAGTTCGACGGCATCACCGACGTGGCGCTGCTCGAACACTGCATCCGCGAGGAGCTCAACGCCTCCGCGCCGCGCTTTCTCGCTGTGCTTGATCCGCTGAAAGTGACCATCACCAACTTCCCGGAAGGCGGGGTGGAAACGCTCGAAGCGATCAACAATCCGGAAGATCCCGCCGCGGGGAGCCGGAAACTCGCCTTCACCCGCGAGCTCTACATCGAGCGTGCCGATTTCATGATGACTCCGCCGAAAGGGTACTTCCGCCTCGCGCCGGGACGCGAAGTACGGCTGCGATACGGTTACTTCATCAAGTGCGAGGAGGTGCTCACCGATTCCGCGGGCGAAGTCGTTGAGCTGCGCTGCACCTTCGATCCAGCGACCCGGGGTGGAAACGCACCCGACGGACGCAAGGTCAAGGGAACGATCCACTGGGTTTCTGCCACGGAATCGGTCCCGACGGAGGTGCGGCTCTACGACCGGCTCTTCACGGCGGAAGAGCCGGGCACCGACGGCGCCGACTTTCTCGAACAGCTCAATCCGGATTCGATCAAGGTGGTCGAAGGGCGCCTCGAGCCGGTGCTGGCACAGCTTCCGGTCGGGAGCACGGTGCAGTTCGAACGGCTCGGCTACTTCACCGTCGATCCGGATGCCACGCCGGAACGTCCGGTCTTCAACCGCACCGTGACTTTGAAGGACTCCTGGAACAAGCAGTACGCAAAACAGGGAAGGTAACACCATGAAAGGCGCGCTGTTCGAACGATTCCGCCACTGGGAGCTCGGCATGGACACGCCGTACATGCGCCTCACCCCCGCCGGAAAGTTCGCCCGCGTCCTCTGGATCAGTTTCCGGCGCTATGCCGCCGACCAGCATGGCCAGCGGGCGACCATGCTCACCTACTACACGCTCTTCGCCATCGTGCCGGTCGCGGCGCTGATGTTCGGCATCGCCAAAGGGTTCTCGCTTCAGAAACGGCTCGAAGTGATGCTCACCGAGCGCTTCGCCGACCATCAGGATATCCTCAACTGGATCTACCAGTTCGTCGACACAACGCTGGAGCGGGCGCGGGGCGGGGTGGTCGCCGGCGCCGGTGTGATCGCGTTGATCTGGACGGTCATGTGGCTGGCCACCAACATCGAAAAGGCGTTCCATCAGATCTGGGATCTGCCGACCCGCCGTAACTTCTTCCGCCGGTTCAGCGACTACCTGGCGATCATTCTGCTCACGCCGATCATCCTGGTGGTACTCAGCAGCGCGGGTGTGCTTGTGAGTACCATGTTCAATCACATTCTCGAGGCATTCCCCTGGCTCGGCGGCCTCGGCATGGTGGTGTTCTTCCTCGGGATGAAGCTCTTTCCGCTGATGCTCGTCTGCCTGATCTTCAGCGCTATCTACTTCATGGTTCCGAACATCCGGGTGCGGATCAGCGCGGCCATCTTCGGCGGTCTGATCGCGGGGATCCTCTACCAGCTGCTGCAGGACGGCTTCGTGTTCCTCCAGGGGACCATCTACCGTTACAACACAATCTACGGAAGTTTCGCCGCGCTGCCGCTCTTCCTGATCTGGGTGCAGTGGTCGTGGCAGATTACGCTGCTCGGCGCGGAAATCGCCTTTGTAAAACAGCACGCCCGGACCGGCCTCTTCGACCGTTCGGGCCGGGAGGGAAACAGCCTGCGGGTCCGCCACGACAGCGAACTGGCGCTGGCGAAGATCGTCTACCGTGCCTTCGCCGACGGGAAAGGCGCGACTCCGGCCGTGGAACTGCACCGCCGCATGCCGATTTCGGCGGTGGTGCTGCAACGCCAGCTCGAGGAGCTGACAGCCGCCGGCATCCTGCTCCGGGTGGAGAATCCTGACCACGGCGACGAACCCTGTTTCGCGCCGGGGCATCCAACGGACACCTTCACCGTCTGTGACGGGCTGGAACTGCTCAACAGCGCCGGCAACGACCAGCCCGATCCGGCGGCAATCCAGGAGCTCACCGGAGTCGAAATCTGCACCCGGAGTCTCCGCGACGCCGCCCGCCGCGCTCCGCAGAACCGTCCGCTCAAGGAGCTGTAAACGGATGCGCCGCCGCTACGGAACATGGCTGCTGATCGCCCTCTTCTGCGCCCTCCGCGCCACTGCGCTGCCGGGCAGCTGGAAGATGGATGGTTCCGGCGAACTGCTCTCCCCGGCGGCAGAAGAGTCCTGCTCGGTCCGGCTGGCCTTCCCCGGCGCGGTGCAGATCTACCGGGAGCCGGAACGGAAGAGTTTCCGGCCGGAACGTGCCGCATTTGACGCGGCACAGCTGGAACTGGAACTGCGGCTCGATGCCGAGGCCCCGCTCCGCGGGATGCTCTTCTTCAAGGATAAGGACGGACTCTGGTTCCAGACCGTCCGCGAATTCGAACTGCTCCCGGGCAGGTGGCAGACGCTCTCCGCCCGGCTGGACCGTTCCGGGGAAGAGTGGCGCGGTGTGGGGCACAGCGCCCTCTTCGATGCCGACGCAGCGACCAACCTCTTCGCCGCCGGACTCTCCGTCTATTCCGGAAAAATGCGGGAAGCGATCCTGACGATCCGCGCCATCCGGCGTACCGGAGAGCGGCAGCGCACACCGCTCTCGGTGGTCGACTGGCAGCTCCCGGAAACCGGAGAGAAAAACCGGCGGATCGACAGCCGTTTTCAGCTCTCGCGCGACTACTTCAACCCGTTCGACCCGGATGAGATCGAGGTCAATTTCGAACTTGCCGCGCCGGACGGCACCACCACCAGTCACCCCGCCTTCTTCGGCCGGGAGTACGAGAGGCGCCACCACTTCACCCGCGAACGACTGATCCCGGTCGGCAGCTGCTTCTGGGAACTGCGGTTTCTGCCGGACGCGGCGGGGAGCTACCGCATCCGGCTGGCAGTGGAGGACAAACAGGCGAAAGAGAGCCTCAAAACCTCCTGGCGCACTGTCGAAGTGGCGGAGTCGAAACTCCCCGGTAGAATCCGGGTCTCATCCTCCGGAGAATTTTTCGAACACGACACCGGGGAGTTCTTCTTCCCGATCGGCCTGAACATCCACACCAACACCGATATGCGCAGTGAGTTGTGGTTCCGTTTCGGCCATCTCCCCGATCGCGGCACCCGCGACTACGACGACTACTTCGAAGCCTGCGGCAAAAACGGCATCAACACCGTGGAGGTCTGGATGGCCGGATGGACGATGGCGCTCGAACACAACGCGCCCCGTTCCGGTCAGCACGGCGTCGGTCGCTACAGCCTGGAATCCGGCTGGAAACTCGACCATCTGTTCGAGACCACACGACAGAACGGCATCTACCTCAACCTAGTGATCGACAACCACGGAAGGCTCTCCGACTCCACCGATCCGGAGTGGGGGGAAAATCCGATCAACGCCAACTCGGAATTCGCCCGTGCCAACGGCGGATTCCTGAAAAACCCCGGCGACTTCTTCCGTTCGCCCGAGGCGAAGAAAAACAACTCGAAGCGGGCGCGCTACATCGCCGCCCGCTGGGGCGCAATGGCCAATCTCTTCGCCTTCGAACTGTGGAGTGAAGTGGACCTGGTCGCCGACTTCGGCGCCCGCTACAACGACGGTACCCTCCCCGCCTGGACCCGCGACGCGGCAGCGGAACTGCAGAAATGGTCCCAGCGGAAACCGCTGGTCACCACCCATGTCTGCGGCGATTACAACAAGATTCTGAAGTTCCCGAAGCTATTTGAAGCCAAAGAGATCACCCATATCGCCGGCGACGCCTACCGCGATACGGAAATTCATTTCGTCGACCACCTGCGCGCCTACAGCAAGGCCATGCGCTTCAAGAAGCCGCAGCTGATCACCGAATACGGCGGACCGTCGCAGGGGAGCGCCAACCAGCAGCTCGTCGCCGACATCCACGCCGGGCTTTGGGGAGCGCTCTTCTCCCGGCTGGCGGGAACGCCGTTCCTCTGGTGGCATGATTTCGTCCACCTCAACAACCATTACGTCCACTACCGGGGATTTTCGCGTTTCTTCTCCGGAATCGATCTGCGCGTCGGCAAACAGCTCGACCCGGCCGCCGAACTTACCGGAAACAAGCAGGAGTGCGACATGATGGCCGCCGGACGAGGCGAAACGGTGTGGGGCTGGATCTTCCACCGCCCGTCACTACTGAACTATCCCGAACAGCCCGACCGCGAACCGCTGCGGGAGAAGCTGTTGCTCCGCTTCAAAAACGCCGTCCTTCCACCGGGGAACTATCGGCTTCGCTGGTACGATACCCTGTCCGGGAACGTGATGAAGGAGGAACAGCTCACCCTCTCCACCGGGAAAGCGCCCGCCTTCCCGATTCCTGCGTTCCGGGTGGATACCGCGTTCAAACTGGAAAAAATCCGCGAGGCAGAACCATGAGACGCCGGCCCCTCTTCCCGTTGCTTTTGCTGTCGACGCTGCCGCTCCTCTTCCCGGTATCCAGGGCGGAGACGGCGCCCCCCGCCGCCGAGACCGCGCCCGATACGCCCGCCTGGCGGCTCCGGCTGACGCCGGAGGACACGGCGGGCGCCCAGAGCATCGATCTCTCCGGCCTGATCGTGCCCGCGGGGAGTTTCAAAAACGGCATCCGGGTGCTTGCCGACGGCAAGCCGATCCCGTTCCGACTGTACGACAACCTGGAGCTGGCGGTCGCACCGGCGAAGGGAGCGAAGGAGTTCACGGTGGAATTCGGTTTTTCCCGAGAGCAGAAGCGCGACACCTGGCAGAAATCCGCCGGGAACTGCCCGCCGTCCGAACGGCTGGAGCTCTTCTTCTTCCCCGGCCGCCAGCCCTGCACCCCGGCACAGTACATTTCGCAGCGCACTGCCGAATACGAACGGCGGAACGCCTGGAAGAACCGCCACCATCCCCAGACCGCCTACCGCAGCATTCTCGAACAGGCGACCGGTTTCGATCTCCTCAACCGCGATGAATATGTGCGCAGCGGCATCAACCGGATCCGCCAGCGGAAACGGCGGATGCTCTCCTTCCATCGCTGGGACCGACAACGGGCGCGCGCGGATGCGGTGCAGCTCCCCGTCTGGGCGTTGGGCGAACGTGCTGATGAAGCGGCCAAACGACGGTTGCGCAACCACCTGGTCTACGTCTGCAACGACTGGGTCCAGACGGAAAAGGACCGGGAAAAAATTCGCCGGGACGCGCCGGGCGGCCCCGTCCGGGAGCTGGAGGACCTCGCCGCCCGAACGACAAACCGCCGCTATACTCCGACCGACGTTCAGCTGACGGTGCGGCCACCGGAGACGCCGGAACTTTATTCGGCACGTTTCCACGGCCTGCTGCGGATTCCCGCCGACGGAGAGTACGAATTCGAACTGACGACCAACTGCCTTGCGCTGCTGAAACTGGAGAAAAAACTCCTGCTCCGCCACGAGGGAGACGGCACTGGTCCGGCGACAGGTCAGACCGCGAAGATCGCGTTGAAACGGGGCAGCCGGGAGTTCGAACTGGTGAACCGGGTTCACTCCGGTGCGGGCCAGCTGGTGGTGCGGATGCGTCCAGCCGGTCAGGGAGAATTCCGACTGCTGAACAGTGAGGATTTCGTACCGGCGCCGGAACTGCACCCAACGAGACTGGAGACGACGGCGGGGACGGAGCTGCCGCTGTTGCTGCGCAGCAGCCGCTGCCTGATCTTTCCCGACAAGCGGACCAGTTTCGAACTGCAGCATATCGAACTTCGAAACGACGTAGCAAAACAGCTCGATTTTCTGGCGGGGACACAGCGCATCCCGGCGACGGAACTTCCGGTCACGGTGGCGGTCGCCACAGCGGCGGGAGAGCCGGAGCTCCGTTTCGCAGATCCGGCGGGGAAGCTGCCGGAACTCCCTATCACCCCGATCAACCGGCCGGGGAGAATGCTCCCGGCGCCGCCGGATCTCGCGCTCAAGCTCTGGCTCCCCGCATTTCTCTACGACCGGGAGATGCTGACCGGGACGGTGGAGATCGCTTCCAAACTGCCGGTTCCCTGCACGGTGGAACTGAAGATTGCAGAGCGGGGCAGAGAGCCCCGGATCGAAACCATTTCGCTGCCGGGCAAAGCGGACGGCCGGATCGAACGCTTCACGCCGGATGTACTCCATAAACTGCCGCTGCCGCTGGATGGGAGAAATTTCGAGAGGGATCGCATTCTAGACCTGACGCTGTCGATTCCCGGTTTCGAATTTGCCCGGGAGACGATTCGAATCGTGCCGGCTCGTGCGTCGCTGAAACTGCTTCACACGCCGGAGGGGCTGCGGGACCGCAACGGCGCGCGGGTGGTTTTGCTGCTGCACCATCCGACCCTGGGGGAACGGCGCCGCTGGGAGCTACCGAAGAAACTGGCCGGCGAGTTGAAGCCGGAGCGAAAATATCTGGTGATCGGCGAAGAGTTCGGCGACTTCGTTCCGGAGCTTGCCCGGCAGCTGAAAGCGGACGACAAGGAACTGGAATTCCTGCCGCTGGCCGGGAGCAATCTACCGCTGTACGAGAGTTTGCCGCAGTTGTGGCGGGAGATTCCGCGAAGCCGGGCGGACCGGACCTTGGTGCTGCTGCCCTGCCGCCGCCACTTCTCATCGCAGGAGCCGTGGGAACGGGAACGGAACCTGGCGGCGGTTCTGGAGAAACTGGATGCCAATCCCTCTGTCGAACGGATCACGCTGGCGCGTTTTCCCGCGCCGGCGGAAGAGCAGGATGACGAACTGGAGGCGATGCTGAACCGGCTGGTGCGGGAGTTTGGAGTGGACTATCTGGATCTTTCGGAAACGCGGACAATACTGGACTCTGCAGCCGCCTTTGAAATTCCGAATCGACCGGGTGAAAGTTCGCTCCACCCGGCCGGAGCGGCGACCGAGCTCGCCCGTATTCTGGCGGGAAAACTGCGCCGCCACTTGATTTTTGAAAAAAACGGGCAATATTAATAAACTGTTTACCGGCCCGGTAGCTCAGAGGATAGAGCAGCTGCCTTCTAAGCAGTTGGCCGTGGGTTCGATTCCCGCCCGGGCTGCCACCCTTTACAGTTAGGCGAACTTCCGTATATCTGAAAATCTCTATAGAGCCAATTTCAAAAAGATTGGCTTTATCCTGTAAATAACTCGTTTTCTCATG
>CAZPWP010000040.1:0-12049 GCA_964590295.1 uncultured Victivallis sp. | reverse complement strand
ACAATCAAAAGTCTCAACCGCCTTTCGGCTTTGATAGTGGTTTGGATCGGCGTAATTTTCTGGGAGGACGGATGTTTCCTCCCGGAGGGTCTCAACCGCCTTTCGGCTTTGATAG
Source organism: uncultured Victivallis sp. (assembly GCA_964590295.1). GTDB lineage: Bacteria > Verrucomicrobiota > Lentisphaeria > Victivallales > Victivallaceae > Victivallis. The sequence continues at coordinate 11,934 of CAZPWP010000040.1, read as the reverse complement.
TGGTTTGGATTACTGTGGAGCTGCAAACCCCTACGGAATCTGAGGTGTCTCAACCGCCTTTCGGCTTTGATAGTGGTTTGGATTCCTTGAGAACAACGGCAAAACCGACAGCGAAGGAAAGCCGGTCTCAACCGCCTTTCGGCTTTGATAGTGGTTTGGATTTGAAATCATCAAAGAGCAACAGAGAATTTACGTTGACGGGTCTCAACCGCCTTTCGGCTTTGATAGTGGTTTGGATGTGCCGGATCTCGGAAGTTCTGTCGCTCCGCCGGTTCGAGTCTCAACCGCCTTTCGGCTTTGATAGTGGTTTGGATAGGATTGCACTCAACGAAGAGTTCACCGAATGCGATAGTCTCAACCGCCTTTCGGCTTTGATAGTGGTTTGGATGCCATGACCATTCGTGAAATCTACAGCGACGTAAAGTCTCAACCGCCTTTCGGCTTTGATAGTGGTTTGGATGACATGTGCACCAGGTGACTGTTTCCTCGTAAAAAATTCAGTCTCAACCGCCTTTCGGCTTTGATAGTGGTTTGGATAACAAGTCTTAATATAGCTTCCTCATCAGGAATTTGCAAGTCCATTTCGGCATGAGAACCGTTTTTGTCCTTCCGTCTGCAGGAAAATATACAGGAATCCCAGCAGACGAAATAACTTTACCCATTGAAGAAAAACATGTTCCATAATTTGGCATGAGGTGCCCTTTTTGAACCTGTTTTTTCCCATGCCGAAAATTCCTTTATTTTCAGATAATGTACAACAAAACCTTCCTCGGCCGCTCTACAACTCCAGCACTGCGGATATCCGTCACACATCCCGCACAAATCCGGTAGGAAATCAGGCGATCTTCTTCCGGATTAATCAACTCCAGCAAACGGTTCCAGAACGTTTGAAACACCTGCTCTTCCAGATCACACTCGAATACGCTGTATTCTATGCGAAGTCCGTAATCTTTACAGACTTCCGATACTTTGCGCAAACGCCGCGCATTCGCCACATCGTAAGCAACCAGACGAAGCATATTGCGGAAAATCTCCTTTGCCGGATCATAGTGAATCGGCTCCCCTATCCCATATTCTCCCCAATCAGGGCATGTGGAAAAATTCAACATCGTCTTCTTCTTCCAGAATCCGGATGACCGCCCTCACCTGATGCTCGATAATCCGCCGGAAATCCGTATGCTCCCCTCCGGGTTTTAATGAAAATTTCCGCGCCATCGTCTGTTCGTATGCGGTGAAAAACAACTTTTTCCCATCATCCGTCAGATAGGTCCCGCCATCCTCTGTCTCAAATCGGAAATGTTCCGACCGCAGAATTCGATGATTGAGCAGATGCAGCGAGAGCATGTCACACAACGGCGCTCGCAACGGCTCAAGCAGATCCAGCGCCAGCGAAGGCATACTGTATTCTACCGTATGCAAAAAACCGATCCCCGGTTCCAAACCGTGCAACCGCAAACAGGTTTCGATTTCTCCAAGCACAATGGTATAACTCCAGGATAGAATCGAATTCGCCGCATTCAGCGGCGGCTGCCGGGAACGTTCCTTGAATGGCAGTTCCGGAGGGAAAAAATCACCGAGACGACGGAAGTAACAGGCCGCAGCCATCCCCTCCATTCCCCGGAGGACATCCACCGCCGGATGCTTTCGGCGGATTTCCATACAGGAACGGCGAAGAAACATCGCCGTCTCACGCTGCTGCGGCAAATCCGATTCACGACGGGCCGCCGAAAGCCGCTGCAGCACACGGCGCGAATTCCGGATTTTTGCGAAGATCAACCGAGCCGACGCGGCAGTACGCACGCCCTCTTCCGCGAAAAGTCGATACTGCCGGATGCGGCGGGCGGCATTGAGCCGGTTCCCCGAATCAATCGCCCCCAGCCATCGACCGCGCGCAGAAAGAAACGTCACCGGAATCCGTAAAGACATCAATCTATGAAGCACCGGCAACGTCACAATCGGACGCCCGCAGATCACCACCCGTTCCACATCATGAAGCGGAACAGAAACACGGTCAAGGCTGTCCGCGCCGGACTCCGAATGGCGAATCAGCTCAAGGCGGTCTGAGTGCAGCCGCACCGAAACAGTATCCCGGGTGATGACCAGCGACGGCATCGATTCAACGCCCCTTCGGACAGATCATCTTTTCCAGGCAGGTGGCAAGACCGAGCAGAGTGCCCATCTCCACCACCTTAACCCCCAGATCTGCGGCACGCAGTTTCCCGTAGGAATCCAACGGCAGGTAGCTTGCCAGAATCATCCCGGTGAAAATCCCCGGCCGCAGATGCAGACTGTCCAGCTTGTAAAGCGGCGGCGCACTCTTCGCATCTTCATCCAGGCCGGCGGTCTTGCATTCAATCAGATACAACCGGTTGTTGTACAGAAATGCCGCGTCGATCTCATTGGAAGTGTTGCTCTCACTCTCTATCACGATGGAAGAGGCGTAATCCTGCAGCTTCACCCGGCGGTTCAACTCCCGAAGTTCACGGCCCACCCAGTCCTCCAGCCAGACCCCCCGGCAAAACAGGCGGCTCTCCTCATCGGCAAACTTGATCTTTTTGTCATCATAGTAACGGATCGCCCCGTGATCCTGAAAGAGTTTGAGCAGTTCCCAGGATTTTTCCGGAACGTCGTTCCGGGCGGAAAGCGTCTTCCCCGTCTTGCCGGCCAGATAATTGAGCGTTCTAAGTGAATCACTGTACCGGGAACACTCCCCGAACAGAGTCCGGCAGAGCCGTTCCGTCTTCTCGGTCGCCTCTTTCCGCTTTAAAGAGACCACCCGGTAACCGTGAATGGCAAAGAAATCGCTGATCTTCAAGTGCCCGGCAATCGGATACTCAGGAACGCCGTCCTCCGTGATGCACTGAATCGTGTTCCGCTCCGGATTGATGTAGAAGCAGGGAAAATCCTGCCAGAACACCTGTTGCGCCGCAATGGTCATCAGCTTGGTTCCACCGGTCAGATTGACGCCGGTTTCCGACTTGCGGCCGGAAAACTCCGCAGCCAGATTCAGAAACTTATCCTGAAGTGCGGCGAAGTCGTAGGCGCTGCCGAGTTCCCAGTGTCGTGTCCGAATCTTGTGACGCTTGAAATATTCCGCAAGAATTTCGGCATTCCGGCACATGCCGTCCGTCGCACAGAGGACGACCTCATCCGGCCGGATCGATTTATCCATGACCGCGAGCACATTTGGCGTCGCCTGCCCGGAAACCATGATGATGTGTGTTAGAAAACGCTTCATATCGTTTCTTCTTTTTTTTACTGCCAGACGAGATGCAGACACTGCCAGCTGCTGATTTCGTCGGGCTTGAGTTCGTCGCTGACCGCGGGGCGAAAACTCCGGCGGCAATCCGGCGAGAGGATCCAGCACTCGCGGAACACTTCGCCGCCGAGGGACGGCAGAGCCTCCGGAGAAAGCGTCAGCACGGGTCGTTCCTCCGCCGGGGAGAGATCGAATCCCACCGCCGCCGAAGCCGCGTGCAACGTATTGGCATGTCCCCAGAAAGAGACAATGCGCCTCCCTGCCGCCACCCGCCGGAATTCCTCCGGCGGAACGACATCGACCGTCAATCGCCGCCGCATCAGCGTCAGCGGAAACGTGTTCCCGATCAATATCGACTCCGTCACAATCAATCCTCCACCAACTCGTAATAAACAAAATCGATATATTTGTCCAGAATTTTCCCGCTCAAATCACGATTCCGAATCATCCCCGATGGGAATACCGTCATCGTAAGGCGCAGTTTCCCATTCTCCATACGGGAGAAGTGAAACCACACCGGCGAGGCAAAGCGGGTCTGCCCGCCGTTCCGAGCTGCCGCCAGATCCGGCAGCAGAATTTCCGGCGGTTGATGCCGGTGTCCTCTCTGATGCGGCAACGGCGTTACACTAGGTCCATGGATCTTGCGGGGAAGCCCGAGAACAGCTTTACTGTCCTTGTGTTTGTGCTCCTGCGCAAACTTCTGAACGGCATTCCCGAGTCGGGCGAGAGCACTCCACGCATCTGATGGAAGTCCATCCACATCAACGACATTTTCAAGTTCAAAGGCGTAATCGTACGATCTCTGTGAACTCGGCAATCCGCACTTTTCACAGAAAGCCTCGGCCATATTCAGGCATTTCTGTTCCTCCCAGGCACCGCCCCACTGGAGCGATCCGAACCCGTTGCGGGACTTGGAACCGACACCGCCCAGCCGACAGAGCAGAGAAAGCGCGGCAAGGAGTTGATTTTCGATATCCTGCGCCGTGATGACACACGCTCTGGATCCGACTCGGATTGTCCGCTCCCGACGATTTCCCCTCACAGAAGCAAAGAGCTCCCACCGGGCATTCGGTTCCACGTAAAACCGCTGCCGGATCTGCCCGCCGCTCTTCTCGTCCATGCCGTAAGCGAGGTAATGCAAACCGGTACTGTGTTCCGGAATATTGTGCATTCGCGCAAAATGACTGTTGATGGAAAAACCGTCTTTGTAGTTGAATTTCCGCACAGTTTTCTGCCGCGTTTTCAATCGGAGCACGATCAAACTGCTCTCCGACGTGTCCCCCCAGATCGCATTCTGCAATTCCAGCAGTGCCGACTCATCCAGATAATTCCGATAGAGAGCGCGCCACCACCAGCGCAGCATCCCGCGCAGCGACGGAATCCGCAGATCCGTGTCACGGTCACTCTCCAGATCGACTCCTCCGAAAAAGCCCGGCGTGACCAGAGTCAGCGGGATCTCTCTCGCAGTTGCAGCATCTGGAACAAACCAGCCGTATCCCGCGGCAGTTTTGGCCCCAACGCCATACTCGAACAACGCATTGCGAAGAAGTTCTTCCGCAAGTCTGTGCTCTTCTTCAGAGGCTCTTGCACTTTTTTTCACCACAAAACGGAAACGGGCTCCCTTTTCCACTGCGAGGAAGAAGCTCGGTATCGGATTGGTGTAATCGTTTCCTCCATGCGGCGTCTGAACGTCAACTACCAGTTTCCACGTGGAATCAGCAGGAAACGCCGGAAGAAATGCGACATTTCCGGAACTCACAAATTCCGAACGTTGCCGTTTGTCCGGACAGATTACACGATCGAATTCCTCTACGTTCGTCGGGAAACCGAACAATCGCTTTACCGTTGCCGAATCAAGAATATTTTCCCTGAATCGCCGTAAAGCCTCCCGCAACGCAATCCCCTTGAGCGCGGAACCGGGAATCATCGGCTCATTGAAAAAACGATGCAGACAAAGTCCCGCATTCTCAATCAATCCTCCGGAATGGTTGACCAGCAATCTGCCTCCCGAAGTCAATACAAATCCAGCAGTCATTTCTGGCCGCCGGTATCGAAACGCGGCATTGTTGGCCAGTTTGCATACTGCATTAAGCTGTTGGCGCTGAATATTTTCTCTCCTGTCATGCTCGTTGATGAACGTCAATTTATCCAAACGAAGAGAAGCGGATTGCAACGCCTTGAGGTCGTCGCCCAGTACTGAGCTGACCGCTGAGGTAAAAGTGGGTATGCCCATACTATTCGTTCCTTTCTCCCTTGTCCGGCTTTTCCGCAAAACGGCGGAGATAATATAGGTATGCCATCGCCTCGGAAGTGATACGACGCATTTCACTGGAATCAGCCTCCGTCAGCTCTTTCAAAAAGGAATCGATTCTATCTGCTCGCGACGCATTCACCGAACGCAAATGGGTGATGATCGCCGCAAAACAGTCGACATATCCTTCCCCAGCCTCCCGGGCAAACGCCAGAGCTCCGAGAATACCATTATCTCGGATCATCGTCGGAATCTTCTTGACGACTTCACCCTTTTCTTTCGCTCCCATCTTCTTTTTAGCTGCTTCTATCGCATTTGCAGCGCGGATCTGATCGAGATTTTTCATGACGCTTCTCCTCCTCTCACTTAAGCGTTACCGTGCAATAGCCGAGGCCGATCGTCTCGTCGCCGCCGATCTGCAGAACATTTCCGACGGAGTCAAGTTTTTTCCGCACCTCGTCCAATGCATCAACGGCCGAATGCTCTTTCCGCTTTTCCGCCCCGAGTACCGCGTAGAACATCGTCTCCGACGGAACCTGTTCCTGGTTGAACAGCGCGCCGGAAGCAACCGTGCCGGTCTCATCATCAACCCGGATCCGCGTTACCACCTCGCAGGCCTGCTCGACAAAATAGCTGAACATCTCGTCGTTCACCACCACCAGACGATTCCCGGCCTCCTGCCAGACCGGATCCGCACCGAGCTCCACCAGCGCCCCGGCCAGCGCGGAAATCTCCTTTTTCAGGCAGGCAAACTGATACTCCTCAAGTACAACCCGGCTGCCGCCGAGAATCACCTCATCGGAAGCCGCGACACACTGATCATCTTTCAAACCGTCGAGCGAATTCACGTTCAGTTCCAGACCGGCATCCCGTTCCAGCCGCCGCAGCGCCAGCGGACAGGTGATCCAGGCAAACGAACCTTTCGCGGAACGCACCGGAAACGCCAGCACCCGCGCCTCGCCGACCAGCAGCTGTCCGGCTCTGGCCTCCGGCGCTTTCGGATCATCTTCGCCGAACAGCTTTTTCCCCTCGTCCGTCCGCCGGAAGTTCCCGTCCTTCCAGAGATCAGCCAGCACCCCTTTCAGGCTGCTGCCGGGAATGATCGGAATCCGGGTGTGCCGTTCACGCATCACCGGTGAATCAATCGCCCCGACCGAGCTTCCAGCCCCGACGTGAAGAGGGGTACGAGTAAAAATCGCAAAAATCCGCTTTTCCATCCTTCTAAATCCTTTCAGTTTCTTTATTTTTTCATTGTGAAGATGTTACAGTTGAATAAACTCCCACCGGCCGCAGACACCGAGTCCCAGCCCCTGTTCTCCGAGCGCATCCGGTTTGGTTCTGCCGTGCAGAATCCTGCAGAGGCGCTGCGCATCCTCCGGCGTTTTGCACTCAAAATAGTAGATTGCCCCCGCCGGTACCAGCAGCCTGGTCGCCTTCGGCGCTCCCGCCGCCGGATTCCATCCGGATACCGTCTGCGGCTTCGGGATACATGCGGCAACCAGCCTGGCTTCAAGAGCTTCACTCTTGTTCTCCCGAAGCATCACCGCCCCGCTCTGCCGATCCACCCAGCCCGGAATCCAGCCGCCGCAGAAAAAAGCGGGCGAGAGCAGAACCCATTTCACCCGGTTCCCCGGGAACGAGTCCGGCGGCGGTTCTACCAGCTCCGCCCGGCTGCGGCCGCACTCCAGCCGGGCGGTTCCGCGCTGTCCCCCGAAGATCAGATCGCAACGGTTCACTTCCCGGAAAAGCTCCCCGAACATGTCGGTTTCCTCCCCGTTGTACTTTTTCGCCATACAGGAGGCGAACGTTGCCATCGAGACCCCTTTCTCCAAGCGCAGATATTCCGCACTGTAAAACCGGCTCTCCTCGGCAGACCGCCGTTCTGGATCGATTCCGATTCCCGGGCGCGCTTCCGCCAGATACAGCTCCCGGGCTGGAGCTGTCCGCAGGTTCTCCGTCTTCCCCGCCAGATAGTGCGTCAGTTCCGACAGAAGCAGCCACTCTCCCGGTTTCTCCTTCGTCGCGCCGGCCAAACTCCCGACCGGATATTGCAGCGGCTCCGGCAAATTCGACCGCCCCGCTCCGGAAAGTCGCATCGGAGCCGCCACGCCTCCCTGTACAAGCAGGTCCGCTGGCGTTGTCACCCAGATCCCCTCGTCGTTCTTCGGGAACGGTCCCCAGCTCTTCAGGCCGCCCAGATGAAAGCGGACCCGTCCCCGTTCCTGCTTCCTCCTTTCGGAATCGGACAGACGGCGATGTTCGCTCTCCCACTCCCCGAGCCGATCGGAAAACCGGCGCTGCAGTGCCGCCAGCAATGCCGAATGAAACAAGGCCGGATGCGGCCACAGGGAACCGATTCCATCGGAACTTCCGCCAATCGGTCGCCCGTCCCGGAAATAAAGAACATCCCGCGGATGCAGTTCAAGTTCATAATTCATGCCTCTTCCCCTCCTTTGTCTGCATTGGAACGGTCGCGCCAGATGAACGCCTCCGTCAGGAACAGTTTATCGAAGTCTCCCCAGCGCTTCTTCGCATTGAGGGCGTCCAGATAGGTCAGGCACAACGTGCGCAACTCATCCAGCTTACACAAACACAAATCCTCCTCTTTAGGTTTCAGTTTCACCTGATTGGCCAGAACCTGTTCCAGTTCGCAGGCGATCATCTCGCGCGGAGGGAATTCCGGGGCGAAACTCTTCTCTCCCTCCTCCAGCCGATACGGAGCAAGCAGACGCGCAAGCACATAGGGGAAACGCCCTGAAACAATCTCCTCCTCTCGCATTTTCCGGAACTTCCGCAAGAGCGGCAGAGCCCCATCCTCCCAGTTTGCCCCCCAGTGAATGATCTCTCCGCCCCGTTTCATCAGAGAAACGGCAAAGGCGCTCCTGCCGTACTCATGCTTCGCCCGGCTCTCCGCCCGGCGTGCCTCCGACACAACCTGCTGCAGCGGATCGTGTGCATGTGCAATCGCAATTCCGCAGGAAACTTCCGCCCGGCAGCCCGGTACCAGAATCTTATCCTCCCACCCGTTCTTTCCGTGAAAGGCGTTCCGCAGCTCCTCGGCGCAATCGAACGCGTTTTTCGCCGGAAGAGCCGCCAGCACATCGTCACCACCGGCGTAGATCAAACAGCCGCCGTGCTTCTCGACAATCCCGCCGGCAAGTTTCGAGGCGAAATTCGCAAGCGCTTCGCTGAACTGCAGATGATAGCCCGGCGTAACCTGCCTCCGCAGCTCCGGAGTGACGTCGAGACGCTCAAAATACTCCCGGGTATTCTCCCGGAGCTGTTCCAGAAAACCGGGCGTCTTCTCCCCGCTGATCCACTTGCCCATCTCATCGCCGTCCATTGCGAGAATCGCGAAATAGCCGTCTTTCCCCGCCAGCTCCTGCGTCGAATCGAAACGCAGAAACTGTCGAAACCGACTTTCCGACATGCCCAGCGCTTTGACCAGATAGCCGCAATGCGGGTCACACCAGAGACGTTTGATCATGCTCAGCGCCCCGTAAGGACCTTCCTTGTCCTTGAAAACATCGGGCGGCCGTTTCCAGAACGCCTCGTCGCCGATCACCTCCTCCTTGCCGGTCAGCATATCTTTCGGTGCGCCATCCTGATGGTCATCGGTGACGAAAGCGGCAAAGTCGCGCGTGTTGCGGCGGGCCGCGAGGCGCAGACTCACCTCCGCGAAATTCGCCCCCCAGGCGAATTCCGGGCGATTGAGTTTCCAACTCTTATCCGGATGGGTGCAACGGTCCGGATATTCTCCGCAGCGGGGACAGCGGCGATAGTAACGGCCGTCACGCTCCTTCTCCGGAATGATCGCTTCCGCCAGAACCCGGGCTTCCCGCATTCGCGCCGCCTGACCGGGATCAATCTTCTCCAGCACAGCGAGCGCCGTGTCGAGATCTTCATAAAACGACAGGGTCTGCCATGTGATCTGCGGCATGAGTTCCAGCTGCCTCTCCCAGCGGGGACGCCAGGAGGAGAGATCCCGTTTCGCCAGATTTCCCAGTTCACGGAAACAGTGATCGCCGATCTTCTTCAACTCCTCCCGTACCGCCTGCTCTGCCCGACGAGCGAATTCCTCCGCCCGCGAGGCGGGGACGAGAGCCAGGAAACGGTTCGGTATGGTCGGGTGAAACAGCGATTTTGCGGTGTCTTCCGCGCCTCCGGCCGCTCCGTACAGCCGTTGCCACAAGGTGTCGAGACCATATTTCCCCTGATACTTGACCTTCTCAAAGAACTCCCGGTTGACCGCATCGAAAATTCCCAAGCCGCGCAACGCGGGGAATATTACCGAAGAGGGACCAATCTCATCGGTAACGGCTTTGATCGCACAACCGGTCAGCCATGAAATCAGATACGACCCGCTCCACAGATCCCGGGTGGAACGGGCCGCGGCGATGAACTCCTGAACCGGCCCGAGCTGAAAGAGCAGAAACGCCGGTTTCAGACGGGAGCCGCCGCTCTCCCGGCACGCCTCAAATGCCGCAGTCAAATCCATATGCAGCCATATGGAGTGATCCGGAATGCGCGAATCGGCAGGCAGGGCAGCAAGAGCTGGATCAATCGCCGCACTCTCCTCCCGCCAGCGACGCCAGAGCAGAAAGAAAAATTCGCGCCAAGACGCCGCTTTGATCCCGCCGAAACTGCCCTGCAGTTTCTCTTCGGCGAGTGCTGCGGTAACCCGATCCAGATTGATCTCTCGTTTCCCTGCCCCCAGCGGATGCTTGATGACGCCATCGAAAAGGCCGCCGGCTTTCGCGGAACGGTTCGGAAAAATCACCCGATCCGCGGCAGCAGCAGCGTGATCCGGCGTCGTTTCCCAGGGATAGGGATTCCGGCTTTCCGTCATCCCCTCGACCCGCAGATCTTCGCTGCCTTCCGGACGATCGATCCAGACGGTCCGGATGAAAGTTTTTGCGAACTCCTCATGCCTGCCGAGATCCAGCACCTTGTGCGGGGGATCGTGAAGATACGCCAGAACCATCCGCCTGAACTGTTCTTCCTGTTTATCCATCTTTTCTCCTTAATGTGAGTTGGTTGTCGATTTCGACTGTTTGGAGAACAATGTCCGGCTGTGATGTTTCCGCAACATCAGCCGGAGTGTACCTCTCGTTCACTCTTTATTATACCACAGTGGAGTCGCCGGAGCAACTTTCCGGACGTCCGGCGGACATCCGGATGCGAATCCGGTCCGGCTCGAGACCGATTCCGTAAATTCCCCGTCCACGAGTTGGAAGAAATAATTCAGGAGCGCAGTGTTTTTTCAGCACCGCGGCAAGGTCGGAGATTCTCTTGTTCAAGGTCTCCTCTCGGATTCGCCCCGCCTCCAGCAATCCCGAACAGGAATACCAGTACCGCTGCGGGAGCCTCTTCCTGGCCAGTTCTGCAAAAGAGGCAAATTCTTCGCAGAGATCCTTGCGGTGATACAGGTGATCCCGGCCGTCCCGACGCCGCTCCGCCAGCATCCAGTAGAGCAGAAACAACTGAAACTGCAGAGGAAATTCCGCGCTGCCGAGCCGGACAATCAACCATTCAGGTTGAAGCTCAAGCACAACCGGCGTCTCGAACTCTTCCGCCGCCTGATCCGCCAGCGCCACCATCCGGATGTACTCGCCGGGAAGACGCTTCAATTCCCGGCTGATCAGATAACGGCAATGGACAAACGGCAGATCCGACAACACCAGACGAGCACTTGCCGAATCATGAGAATTTCCGTCCCGATCCACATGATTCTGCCCGGGGACAGGGAAAAAGAATCCGGGCTTCAGCGCCGGATCGTCGAACGGCGGATTCACAAGAATATGGCACAGACGGTCGCCGCGTCTGCCGAGCAGACTCATGCAAAGAGCACCGAGCGCACTCATGGATTTACGCCCTCCGGCAAGCGAAAACGTGACCCGGGTATCGGGATTTTCCGTATACTGCCGCAACACATCCAGAATAAATGATCCGGCACGTTCCGCCGAGAGAGTGTCAGCCACATCCACAGCGTCGCCTCCGGCACCGCCATCCGGCAACAGGCGAATATGTTCCTGGTTGAGAGAAAAGGAAATATCACAATTGAGCGTTTGCCGAAGCTGCTCCCAGACGCCGGATTCAAAGAGCTTCGATCGGAGACAAGCATCGCCGGCAAGGGTTGTGATAACCACCACTTTTCGGGGCGGATCGCCGGACTGAGCCAGAGAAAATATGGTTTCCGTAATAACCGCCGGAGAAGTTCCGCAAAGGGAAATCAGAACATGGATTTGCGAATCAGCTTTTTGCTTCACCGGCCCCCTCCGTTTTTCGATGTCAATATACTGTTGTTCCAAAGAGAGATTTCATCTCCCCCGAAGGCATTTTTCTTCACTGCTGTTATTGTACCGGCAACACAGCCATCCCATAGCATATGAAAAATTGAAAGGAGACGGCACATGATGCAACC